>JAUXCK010000166.1 GCA_030618925.1 Desulfobacteraceae bacterium | reverse complement strand
TATAATCTGCATCTCCCATGATTGGATCAAGAAGAAAGTCTGCCTTGGCGATAAAATCTTCTGAAAGCCCCCAGGCAGTGCCAAACAGCAAAACATGAGGGGTATCGCCCTGCAACATTTCTCGAAATTTTTCATACCCGATGCCCCGGCTGAGGCCGAGGGTGTTTTTCTTCGCGCTTGTAACGATTGTTCTGGGTACAGCCTTGCTTGTTTCCTGGATATCACAAAGAACATCTTCAAGTGAATCCATCAGTTTGATCAGGCCAAGCGCTTCTCCCCTGATGCGATTATAGGTCGATCCTGCACCATCAATCCAGTGTGAAACGATTTTATTTACCAGTTCTTTCTGATCCGAAAGTGGTGTTACCACATAAAACCGCTTAATTGCATAGGTCCTTGCCGCTCTCGATATGTCATGCAAATCAAGATTTGTCACGGCAGATGTGATAATATCCCCATTTTTATTTGTCACCGGATAATGCATCAGTGCCAAATAAAGATCAGACGTGTATGAGCGTTTCAATCTGACGGCCCCATTTTTTCAGAATTTCCTTTTCCTGACGGCTCAGGGGCTTTTCTTCTAAAAGTTCCGGTCTTTTCAGCAGGGTACGCATCAAAGAGGATTCAAGCCGCCAAAGGTCAATTTCTTTATGATTGCCGGACAATAGTACTTCCGGGACCTCATCGCCTTCGAACATCTGAGGGCGTGTAAAATGGGCATGTTCCAACAGGCCGTTTTCAAAAGATTCTTTTTCAGCGGAATCTTCGCCCCCCAGTATCCCCGGGATTAAACGGGTTACAGCATCAACAATGACCATGGCCGCCAGTTCACCGCCTGTCAGCACATAATCCCCAATGGAGATTTCACTGTCGATCAGGCTGTGGCAGATTCTTTCGTCTGTCCCTTCATATCGGCCGCACACCAGTATCAACCCCGGCAGAGTTGAGAGGTCATGGGCCAGATCCTGGGTAAACGGCCTTCCCTGGGGTGTCAGAAGGATCGTATGAGAATCAGGCGTATTCTTTTGGGTGTGGGTGATGGCCGCTGAAAGCGGTTCGGGTTTCATGACCATCCCGCACCCTCCGCCATAGGGTTTGTCATCTGTCACCCGGTGCCTTCCCTTGGCGAAATCTCTTATGTTAACACTTGAAACAGAAATTTTTTTCTGTTCAATGGCCCGTCTGATAATCCCGTATCCAAGAAACGGATCGACCATTTCAGGGAAAATCGTCAGAACCGAAAAATTCATTTTTAAAACCCATCATCGTTTCTGAAGGGCACTATCACAGGCCTTCAGGTAAATTAACACGCATCATCTGGTGTTCCAGATCAATTTTCTCAATCACTGATTCAAGCGCCGGAATCAGCGTTTCTTTCCCGCTGTCCGGATGCTTTACAACGTAGACATCGTTGCTTCCGGTGGGAAATATTGATTCAACACGTCCTAGGTAGTTTTTGTTTTTTAAAAAAACATTAAGTCCGATGATATCAGACCAGTAGTACTCTCCTTTCTCGAGGCCCGGCAGCGTTGATTTTTGTGCAAATATGTCAGCATTTATAAGTTTTTCAGCAGCATGACGGTTTTCTATTCCTGCCAAGGACAAAAGGATCAACCGCTTGTGGGGATTTCCCCGGGCGATTTTAAAAAATTGTTTACAGCCTGCTGCATCCTCAACCAGTATCTGGTTCCCTGAATTAAAAATCGATGGAGACTCAGTATAGGAATAGACCTTGAGGCTGCCGCGGATGCCATGGACCCCAACGACTTTTCCAATGCGAAGAAAACCGGCTTCCTCCATAAGATTACTCTATAATCTCAAGAACGGTTCTCTTTTTGATCTTTGCAGAGGATGCGCTGAGTATTGTGCGCATCGCCCTGGCTGTCCGGCCCTGTTTTCCGATCACTTTCCCCAAATCTTCTTTGGCCACTTTCAATTCTAATACGGATGTCTGGTTTCCTTCAACCTCGGAAACAGACACTTCTTCAGGGTTGTCAACCAGTGCCTGTGCAATGTACTTGATCAGATCTTTCATAGCTCATCTCCTTGGTTGGCAATTGAGAATTAGAAATCCATATCTAGGCAGATTCAGCAAAAACACCCTGTTTTTTCAAGATACTTCTGACTGTATCTGAAGGTTTTGCACCTTCACCCAGCCAGTATTTGACCCGATCCTGCTTTACATCGACAACAACAGGATCCTGCAGAGGATTGTAAGTGCCCACGATCTCTAAAAATTTTCCATCCCTGGGGGCTTCATTGTCCGCCACCACGATTCGATAAAAGGGTTTCTTTTTCTTGCCATATCTGGCCAATCTTATTTTAACTGACATCTATTCCTTCTCCTGTTAGAACGGCAGCATGCCCCGGCCCAGGGACCGCATGCCGCCCTTGTTGATTTTTTTAAGCATTTTAAGCATTTGGGCATAGCTTTTCAAAAGCTTGTTGACATCCTGAACCCGGGTTCCGCTGCCTTTTGCAATCCTCTTGCGCCTGCTCCCATTGATAATCGTGTGCTGATGGCGCTCCTTTGGCGTCATTGAGTTGATTATCGCCTCGATCCTGACAAACTCCCTTTCATCTACATTCAGATTCTTCATCTGCTTGTTGTTGGCCATGCCCGGAATCATTTTGAGGATATCCTTGATCGATCCCATTTTTCGGATCTGGACCATCTGATCGCGGAAATCTTCAAGACTGAACTGGCTCTTTTTTAGTTTCTGCTCAAGTTCAAGCGCTTTTTTTTCATCCACCATATCCTGGGCTTTTTCAATCAGGGTCAATACATCCCCCATGCCAAGGATTCTGGAGGACATCCTGTCCGGATGAAAAGGCTCCAGGTCTTCTAATTTTTCACCAACACCGATAAACTTGACCGGTTTCCCGGTGACGGCCTTAATGGATAGCGCTGCACCGCCCCGTGCATCGCCGTCCATTTTTGTTAAAATGATTCCCCCGATATCGAGACGGCTGTCAAATGACCGGGCGATATTCACCGCATCCTGCCCGGTCATGGCGTCGGCCACCAACAGGATATCAGACGGCCCGGCCGTTTCTTTGATCCGGTCGAGCTCGGTCATCAGTTCCTCATCCACATGCAGCCGGCCTGCCGTATCAAAGATCAGGGTATCACATCCCGCATCCAGGGCTGCTGCCCTGGCGTTATGGCAAATATCCACCGGATCCATTTGCGTGGTGGATGAAAAAACGGGTATTTCCAGTTGTTCACCCAGCTTCTGAAGCTGGTCAATCGCTGCAGGCCGGTAAACATCCGCTGGAACAAGATACGGCTTTTTCCCCTGTTTTTTTAGAAAGACAGCCAGTTTGCCGGCAGTGGTCGTTTTACCGGACCCCTGCAGCCCCACCAGCATCACCGATGCCGGTTCCGGGCCTGAAAGCTGCAACTCTTCATGCTTAGCGCCCATCAAATCAGTCAACGTTTCATTGACAATTTTGATGACTTGCTGACCCGGTGTAAGGCTTTCAAGTACCTCAGCCCCTAAAGAACGGGCCTTTATATCTGAAATAAATTGTTTGACAACCTTGTAATGGACATCTGCTTCGAGGAGAGCCATCCGGACTTCCCGCATGCCCTCTTCGATATTTTTTTCACTTAATTTGCCCTGGCCCTTAAGTTTTTTAAAGACCGAGTTCAGTTTATTGCTTAAATTATCAAACATTTTTTTAAAATATTCACTTAATAATCATTAAACTATTGAAAATAATATTTTATAAATGGTATGTCAAGGAAATAATGATTCAATTTAATGGAATTAAATGACACCTTCCTTTCAACAAAAAGATATAAAAGATCTGACAAAACGTCAACTCGCCCAATGGCTTGAGGATCAAGGGGTTCGTGCATTTCGAGCCACCCAGATTTTCAAATGGATTTACCTCCGTCAGGCGGATGATTTTGATGCCATGACCGACCTTGGCAAAAGTTTCCGCGACCTCCTTGCCGCTCATTTTACGATTAATCGACTGGCGCCCGTAACCATAGACATTTCAGGCGATGGGACCCGGAAATATCTGTTTCAGCTCGCTGATGGTCAATATATCGAAAGTGTTCTGATTCCGGAAAAAAATCATCACACACTTTGTGTCTCCACCCAGGTGGGCTGTGCCCAGGGGTGTAAATTCTGTCTCACGGCAAAGGGCGGTTTCAAACGGAATCTCAGTACAGGTGAAATTCTTGCCCAGATCCGGGACGTCAAAAAAGACCTGCTGCAGCCCCAAAACCTTAAAAATATTGTATTTATGGGGATGGGGGAACCCCTGGCAAATTACAATAACCTCTTAAATGCCATTGAAACGATTACAGACAGCGATAACGGGCTAAAATTTTCCACACGCCGGGTGACCGTTTCCACAGCAGGTCTGACTCCGAAAATTTTAGAGTTGGGTGTTGCCACACACATCAATTTAGCCATATCATTAAATGCAACAGATAACAAGACAAGAAGCCTGCTGATGCCTATAAACCGGACCTATCCCATGGAGGACCTGATCGAGGCATGCAAACATTACCCGCTGCTGCCAAGGCGGAAAATCACATTTGAATACGTATTGATTAAAGGGATCAATGATTCTGCAGAAGATGCCGGGCGGCTTGTAAAGCTTCTGGCCCATGTCAGGGCCAAAATCAATGTGATCCCGTTTAATCCTTATCCGGGCACGGATATGAAGCGTCCTTCTGATAAAGTGATCAGTCATTTTCTGGGTATCTTGCTGGATGGCGGATTTACGGCCATTATCCGCCACAGCAAAGGACAGGACATCTCGGCTGCCTGCGGGCAGCTCAGCGCTCATGCCGGACAAGTATAATGGTGAAAGGATGACCGGGACACAACACTATAATTGCAGAACTACTTTTGCTTCGGGGTTTTCTTTTCAGCAATCAGTTCATGGAACATTTTATTTGCTCTGTCTACAAATTCTTTGAGAGGGATTAAGGGCACGGAAACCGCTTCCTGCAATTCTTCAGAAATCGTTCCTTTGGTTACTGCTTCAACACCTGCCTGAAAAAATGCGTCCAGCACGCTTTTCACTCCCTCTGGATTTTCATCCTTCAGCATCTCCAGGGTCGAACCCACCGGCCTGACCAGGGCACCCATATATTCACCTGTGGCAAAGTTCCTTGCGATTGCCTGCATGTGGTGAATAATGGGGTCAAAATTATCCTTTTCCCCAAACCCGCAGGTGGAAATCAGCAGCATTTTTCTGATTTTCTTTTCCCCGCCCCGACTGGGATGCCGGAAATGATCGTCCCTGATTTCTATAAAAGGCATTCCGCCTGCGATCAGGCGATCGAGCATGGTCTTTATCTGGGCCGTAAACCCGTCAAAATAGACAGGCGATCCCAGGACAATCAGGTCGGCCGCTTTAATTTGACGCCTGATTTCTATCATATCATCTTTATGGATACACTTTCCAGGATGCACAAACCAGCAATTGAAACATCCGGAGCAGAATTTGATATTTTTTTTCGCAACATAGACCGTCTCTGTTTCAGCGCCTGCTGATGCTGCACCTTTCAAAAAAGTCTGCAGGATTTTGTCTGTAATGCCATTTTTCATTCTTGGACTGCCATTGAATGCGAGTACTTTCATTTTTTTCTCCTTTCCGTAGTCAGATAGAGAAACCCTGTCATGTCGGCCTGAATCAGATTTTCAGGGTTCCCTGATGTGTATACCCAAGAATGGAGATGATGTCATCTCATTTTTTTCCCTGAAACCGATTCGCAGTTTTTTTATTTTAGATGTCACCCGATTTTCCCCGGAAATATCTATTCCCGGGGCAGCCATAACCTTCGGGAGGGCGCCGGGAAAAAGCCGGCTGATTCCCCCCTGGTCATCAGGGCAAAGGGGTTAAAACATCCCTTTACAATCCTGATATTCATTGATAGGGTGCTGCACCTGAAAAAAGGAACGAAGTTGACAAGGACACAGGTGAGGTATGGAAAAGCATAATCAAAAGGAAGTTAACCGGAGACGGACATTCGGCATTATCAGCCATCCGGACGCAGGGAAGACCACGCTCACGGAAAAGCTTCTGCTGTTCGGGGGTGCCATCAAGCAGGCTGGGGCTGTTAAGGCGAGAAAGGCTGCCAGACATGCCACCAGCGACTGGATGTCTATTGAAAAGGAGAGGGGTATTTCTGTAACCACTTCTGTCATGAAGTTTGATTACAGGGGTTATGAAATCAACCTTCTCGACACACCCGGGCACCAGGATTTTTCTGAAGACACTTACAGGGTACTGACCGCAGTGGACAGTGTCTTGATGGTTATCGACAGCGCCAAAGGGGTAGAGCCCCAGACCGAAAAACTCATGGAAGTCTGCAGGATGCGCAATACCCCCATTATTACGTTTATCAACAAGCTGGATCGTGAGGAGATGGAACCACTTG
>JAUXCK010000101.1 GCA_030618925.1 Desulfobacteraceae bacterium | reverse complement strand
CCCGAATCAGGGTCTGAATTGTCCAGTTTATTCCCTAACGCATCATAGGTGATTGAGGTGTCATATATCAAATCGTTGTCACTATATTTTTTAATGCCAATCAAATCAGCGACACCATTATAGGTGTATTCAGTTTTATAGGCCAGGTTGCCGACATCCTCGATGATCTCAATAATACGTCCAAGATAGTCTTTTGTGAGTCGGGTTTTTCGGCCGTCCGGATCGGTGATGAGGGACTCGAATCCATGGTACTCATATCGGGCAGATACCCATGTGGAACCATCACGCGTGATCGAACCATTTATCGGACTGCGGATTTCACTAAGACGCCCTAAATCATCATACGTCTTTATTTCAAAGGGATAGGCTGGTGGGTGGGACTGATCAAAACCGAAGCCGGTTCCGAAAAAAGGCCCATCTCTCTTTTCGGGTCGCCCCAAAATATCATAATGTGTTTGACGGACAATGGGCTTTCCGTTCTCTCCCTTTGTGATGGTTTGGATACGCCTGCCGAGACCGTCATAAAATTGATACTTATCTATTGTACTCCCGAGGGCGCCTTCCATTATCTGTGTCATGATAAATCGCGGGGACACATCTGTATTGTCATAATGTGAATAATCAATTGTTGTTCTGCCGCCGTCGGGATAGCTGACACGGGTCAGCCGGCCGGAATTGTCAAAGGCATAGATCGTGCTGTTTTTATTCTCATCGATCAACCTCTTAACCGTTCCAAACCTGTAGTCGTATTCTTTCTCAACAATATGCCCGATACCGCCGGTGTCAGGATAAATTATTTTTGCAGGAAAGGTGTGTGTGGCTGCATCATATTGTGTCTCAGTGGGCATATTGGTTTCAGGGTCATAGATGTGGGTAGGATTGCCGTACGTATCATAGTCATAATAAATAGTGGGGTCAGGGCCCGGATCATTATACATTCTTTTCCAGCGCAGATTTCCAGTAAAGGATTCATGATCATAGTCTATCCGCCGGAGGATTTCTCCGGAACTGTCTGTTATTTTTTCCTGAGAGAGACGCCACAGATAGACATCATGGTTGACATACTCACAGGATACTATTATCTCTTCTCCGCCGGTCCCTGTCGATGTTCGGGTTTCAAGGCTACCGTGAGTGTCATTGTATGAATAGACTACTTTTTGATGCGCTGACGGGATTGTCCTGTGATTGTCATAAAAGCTTGTTTGTTCTTGTTCGAGCCTTACATGTGCCCAGGAATCAGATGGAATGGACTCCGGGTTAGAGGGTCCCCAGACATAGCTGATATTTTTCAGGCGACGGTTTTCTGAATTTCTGATGTCTATATTTATAGGCCTTCCTTTTCGGAACATATCCTGGTGAAATGTCGTCTCGCCCTTTGTGCTGCCCACAGTGCCTGAACCTGGATTTATCTGAGTGACATGGCCAAATCCTCTAAACTCTTTTTTTTCATAAAATCCATCCTTATAATCAAAGACAGTAACAGCGGGTGTCCGTTGAATGTTGTCATCAATGCGGATAGAATGAACTGTCTGTAAAATGACTGGAAGAAAAATGTTATCATATACAGTCGATGCGAGATATTCATACGCGACTGTGGCGCCATAACCGTTATCGAGGGTTAGCAGGAGGTCGGGATAATGACCGTTATTGAGGAAATATTTATATGGGAAGCCATCATTCACCATAACGATATCGGCCAGGCCATCTCCATCGATTTCACCAAAACGAATGGAACCGCCTGCCGCCCCTGTGCCCGTATTTTCGACACAGGACCGAAATGTTCCGTCCCCGTTTGAGAGGCGGGCCTGAATTGCATACTCCGGCGGATAATCGACCCAGCGGTATTTTACAATGTCTGAAAGCCCGTCTGCATTGACATCATGGAAGAACTGCTTCACCCCATCTTCGTTGATCAAAGAATCGCAATCATCGTCCGGTGAGTAGGATTTTAGTTCGCTAAAGGATCCATCACCGTTTGAAAGGAAGTAGAAACCATTCAGCATGAGGATGTCTGTCAAGCCATCCCCATTGATCTCGCCAAACCGAATTGTGCCTGGTGTGAAGTCATCGTTTTTTATGGATGTCAGCTCTCCTGTGCAGGCCTGAAAAGTTCCATCCCCTTTTGACAGGCTGGTATGAAAGGCGAACCCGTTCCCCATGAGAGGGTCATTAATCCAGCCATACCTTAAAAAGTCTGAAAGTCCATCTCCATTGACATCAACAAAAGCGGTCTGTACCCCGCCGCCCCAGGCATGGCAGGTGGGTACGGAAAAGCCGACTGGATCACTGAACGTGCCATCTCCGTTTGACAGGAAATAGTTGCTGCTCCCTATGATGTCTGTTTTTCCATCTCCGTTGATTTCTCCAAATCGGATCGAAGCAGGTGCTATTCCGCCAATATTTGTTGCTTTGCAGCTTTGAAAGGAGCCGTTCCTGTTTGACAGGTAAGTGTGAAAGCCGTCGCTAATCCTGGAGAATGGACCACTAATCTGCCAGTAACTGACAATATCTGGAAATCCATCTCCATTCACATCCACAAAAAAGGAGTGTGTCACGTTCGCAAAGTTGGGGCAGGCAGTTTGTGAGGGTATGATAATGTCACCGCCACTGCCAAATGTGCCGCTCTCGCCTTCCTGCCAGCCAAATGTCACCGGCGGCCTTTTATTCTCCTGGATGCGGATAAGTCTCGATCGTCCGCTGGAGTTCCCGGTTTCGTAATCTAGAACAACCGTTTTTGCCAACAGACCGTTCCCATAGGCTTTAATCTCCTTTAGCCGTTTTGTGGTGACAGCAGCTGTCCCCATTACATTTGAGGACCGGATGTCCGGTCGATCTTCATAAAAAAAAGTAACATGGTTTTTGGGTTGCGTCACAGGTCCGTTCGGGTTGCCGGTGTACTCAATTTGATGAATATAGACTTTCCCCTGATCCTGAGCACCATCAGGTGTTCTGGTGTATTCAAATGTCATATAGTTGCCGTTTGGGTCTTCGACCCTGTCCAGGTACCATTTGAATACAATGTTATCTGAGTTGATTTGTTTTGAGTTTACACCCTGGTCAGATCCATAGAAATATTTGATCCCCTCTTTTGTGGCACCTATCCAGCCGTCATGCTCACCCATAAAATAATATCGAATAAAATTACTTTCACGTCTCTTCCCGTACCAGCTTCCGCGTGAAACGAGTTCCATTTTAGATCCGTCCTTTGAAACAGTAAAATTATTTTTTGAATAGTCAAGACCGTGACGGGTTGAGTGTTCGATGGCACCCGCATCAATACGCCATCCGACACCGGTCGAACCATTGGCGTTATAACTGTTGTATACAAGTTCCAGTTTCGGCTCTATTCCCCCTCTGCCGGGAGGGGTATCAATTTTAAACCGCTGGGAAGCGGCAGCGGAAAAAAGAGAAATGTGTTGAATTGCGCTCAGCCGGCTGGTGTGCGGAGAAATCATTTTTTCGTCATCACTAAGCGCTTCAACACCTGCGGCGGGTCCTGATATAAAAACGAGCACCATCGGTAAAAGAACTGATATCAGTTTAGGACTACTTTTTGAAAAAAAATTCATTCGCCTGATCCCCCTCACGCATCCTGTAAAAAATGATAAAGTGTTTACCATTCGCCGGTGGTCCGGGACTTTTTCCTCAAGGGTCATCTTATTCTGGTGATAGAGGTTATCCGTCCCAGGGCATCATATGCATATGTGGTGCCCGATCCGGGCAAATCCGGCTTGTCCACAGCCGTTGATGGATCGCTGCCGAAAACGGACTCAATGTAGTTTGAGAATCCATCATTGTCATGGTCATCATTGCGGCCAAGACCTTGATCATCAACCTGAGGATCGAACCCGAAAAAATATTCCCAGTAGTTGATCATCCAGTCACCATCAGGGTTGTCGTCAGGACCTTGATCCAGATGGCCGAACGACTCGATTTCCCATGAATTGCTCAGCCCGTCGTCATCAATATTTTTTATTGTCAGTTTTGCCCCAAGACCGTGTTGGAACCCTGTTTTGATATGGGTATTGAAATGAGCGGCAAGGATGACATCACTGCCGGTCTGGATCGAGCTGTTTTTCAACACAATGATGTTGGTGTTCGAATTGTAGGCACCGCCTGCGATGACGCCTTCCAGTAAAAGGTCCGGGGAAGTGTATTCGTATGCGCCCAGATCGATTCCGGCGCCCCGGGGTCTGTCAATGCCGTTAAGATCCACTGAAGGGGCGCCGTTTGATGTGCCTGCATCCCTGCAGGGCGATGGGACTGAAAGCCTGTAATCTGCATGGAATGGATCGGTAAACAGGGGGTCTTCATTTCTATTTTCAGTGCCTGTGTATCCGCCATCCACATCACTGTATTGAACTATGATATTGGAAAAAAGCCCCTGATAAATCTGGTTCGGATAGTTGCCCCACACGATACAATTGGTAAGGGATAGATCCGTACCGCCGTCATAGGTATACAGGCCCCCGCCATTGCTGACCGCATGATTGTCAATGATGGTGCTGTTAAAGATGAGGGCCTTTGATGACGAATAAAATGCCAGGCCGGCGCCGAACCAGGAAGAAGAATTGCTGCTGATCTCGCAGTTGGTGATTTCTGGAACGGATGAGGATCCGGCATAAATGCCTCCGCCGGCTTTTGCCGTATTCCCCCGGAAGATGCATCTTTTGATTTCAGGGCAGGCGGACTCCAGGTAGATGCCGCCACCCAGTCCGTTAAAAATCAAAAATGGATTGGCGCCATTTTCTTTAATGATGCAGTTTTCGATTGTGGGTGATGAATTCCGGCAGATGATGCCGCCGCCGTTTGGAGCGCTGCCGTTTGTAATGGTAACACCAAATATTCTGGAATTTACGCCCTCCCTGCTGCGAAAAATAAATCCTCTGCCATTTCCATTACAATTTATAATGCAGTGATAAGGGCCGTTTTCAGATTGAACGGAGATGGCTTTTCCTTTGAAGTCGATATTCCATTCATGATACTCTCCGTCTGCAATCAGGATTGAATCGCTGTTGGATGCTGCATTGATGGCACTCTGGATTGTTGAATAATTGGCAGGCACATGAAAAACAGCGCCCAATACCGGCGCCGGACTTAATAATACTGCCAGGATGCTGACATAAGACAAATATCTGTTCCGGGCGGCCATTTTTTTTTTCACTTTGTCTCTCCTTATGGGCTGGCGAAAAGCGGTATTCATAAATCAGATGTCTGATCGATCCGTATTCAAACTAGTATAGACCGACATTTTTTATAATTTTGTCGAAATTTTTATATTCTCTCTTCTATAAGTTCGATTTTGCATATTTAACTTGAAATATTGGCTCTGACATGTGAAATGTGGTCTTTGACGTTGGTGCTTGTATCGATTCAAAGGCAACATGTCATCGAACCATCTTTTATATCAGGCTTTTATATCAGGCTTTTACATCAGGAGGACATAATGAACACTGACGGGATGGAAAAGAAAGGGGACGGCGATGTCACCATCGTGCCTACCGGATGCTGCCATGATTGCGGCGGCCGCTGTGTGCTCAGGGCCCATGTGAAAGACGGCAGGATCATCCGGTTTGAGACAGACAACGGGGCGGATCCCCAGATACGGGCCTGTCTACGGGGTCGCGCCTACAGGCAGAGAGTGTACCATCCGGACAGGCTGAAGTATCCCATGCGCCGGATCGGAAACAGGGGAGAAGGAAAATTCGAACGCATTACCTGGGATGAGGCACTTGATGAGGTGGCGGCAAAACTTATGGAAGTCAAAAACAGGTATGGAAACGCCTCTATCCTTTTTAACCCAGGTGCAGGCAATCAGGGGATGCTGCACGGTCCGATCCCGGTGGGACTTATGCTTCAACAGTTTGGCGGGTTTACCCGGTTCTGGGGAGGGGTTTCCTATGAGGGGGCGCTGTTTGCGTCCATGGCAACCTATGGCACGATCCGTACCGGCAACTCCCGGGAGGATCTGCTGGACTCCAAATTTATCATCATGTGGGGATGGAATCCGGCAAATACCATATGGGACCCTGAGACCAGCCCCACTCTTTCCAGGGTTCGGGAGAAGGGCATTAAAATGGTTGTCATCGACCCTAGATTTACGGATTCAGCAGCCGTATTTGCCGATCAGTGGATACCGATCCGCCCGGGAACCGATGCGGCCATGCTGACCGCAATGGCATATGTCATTATCACTGAAAATCTTTATGATAATGCCTTTGTTGAAAAATATACGGTAGGGTTTGACACTTACAGGGATTATGTCCTGGGGATTGAAGACAAAGAACCCAAAACACCGGAGTGGGCGGAAGCCATCACCACGGTCCCTGCCGGTGTCATTACAGACCTTGCAAGGGAATATGCCACACAGAAACCTGCTGCCCTCATTGCCGGCTGGGGGCCTGCCCGGACTGCCATGGGGGAACAATACGCAAGAGCTGCCACCGTACTCACCGCCATCACCGGAAATATCGGTATTAACGGCGGCTATGCGGCCGGGTTTATGAGAGCCTACTCCAGCCGCGAAATGAAATACATCCAGCCCCAGGGCAGCGGGAAGCCGAGAGACAAGTCAAAGGGCATACCGTCAAGCAATCCCGTAGAAGACGGTTCACTCCCGCGCGCGGACAGCCTTTACAAGCTCAGCGGCGGAACCAATTCCACCAGTGCCCGGATGCACTACACCAAGGTTTGGGATGCCATTATTAAGGGGCGTTCCGGCGGCTATCCTTCTGATTTAAAAATGGCCTATATCGTCGGCAGCAACTGCATCAACCAATACCCCAACACCAACTATGGCGTAAAGGCGTTAAAATCGCTTGATTTTATCGTTGTGCACGAACAATTCATGACAGCGACTGCCAGGTTTGCGGATATCCTCCTGCCCGTAAACACCTTCATGGAAAGGAGCGACATTGCCCCGCCATGGCTTGGATCGCCGTATTATATTTATTTAAACAAGGCCATCGATTCCCTGTATGAGTCAAAATCAGATCTTGAGATTTGCAAAGAACTGTCTAAACGGCTGGACATATCGCAGGATTTTTTTGCAATGTCCGAAGATGACATCCTGCGATTTTTCAGCTCACAGCGGCAGGATATCAAGGATTATGATGAAATGAAAAAAGACGGTGTCCTCAAGATTGACATTCCAGAGCCCATCGTCTCTTTCAAAGACCAGATCAGGGACCCGGAAAACAATCCTTTCCCCACCCTGTCCGGGAAAATTGAAATAGACTGTGCGCATCTGGCAGAAATGAAAAACCCGCGCATCCCTTCCATCCCAAAATATCTCGGTCATGAAGAGCATTATGATGCGCCCAAGGCTGATGAATATCCTTTGCAGCTGTTGACGACCCATTTTAAAACCAGGGCGCACTCAACCTGGCATAATATCCCCTGGATGCAGGAAACCGAGCCGCATGCCGCGTGGATAAGTCGTGTTGATGCAGAAAAAAGGGGTGTCGCGGATGGCGATATGGTCGATGTGTATAATGATCGGGGCAGAATCCGCATCCCGGCAAAGGTGACCGAACGCATCATGCCGGGTGTTGTGAACGTCAGCCAGGGCACCTGGTTTGATCCTGATGAACACGGCGTGGACAGGGGCGGGTGTGCCAATGTGCTGACAAAAGATGTCATGTCCCCGGGCGGTGCCGTCCCTATGAACAGCGCACTTGTTCAGGTAGAACCCTCACCCAAGGAATAACAGGAGGAAACCAAATGTCCCAGTTGGGTTTTTATTTTGATCAGACGAGATGCACTGGCTGCTATACGTGTTCGGTTGCCTGCAAGGACTGGCATGATATTGACGCAGGTCCTGTTAACCTTATGCGGGTTACGGGTATAGAAAGGGGAAAGTTCCCCGATCTTTACGCAGCCTACCTGGCAACCCCCTGCTACCAGTGTCTGGACCCGTTGTGTATCAATGCATGCCCTGAAAAGGCCATCACCAAAAGAGATTCAGACGGTATTGTTGTGGTGGATCAGGAAAAATGCACGGGCAAGACTGAATGCTCCCGGAAATGCCTCAAGGCGTGTCCCTATGATGCGCCGCAGTTCGGGCCTGAGGCAGATGCAAAAATGGTAAAATGCGACTTCTGTCAGGACAGGTTAACAGAGGGGAAGGTGCCCATCTGTGTTGAGGCCTGCCCCATGATGGCCATTGATGTGGGCCCATTGGATGAACTTAAAACAAGATATGAGACCGACCTGGAAGCCGAAGGTGTTAAACGTTCGAAAGTGTGCAGGCCGGCAGCTGTCTTTAAACCTAAACCATGCGCTTTGAAAGAATAAACATCTGGTGACACTTCCCCGCGACCATGGGGTCATATTTTTCCATGCGCCTTTTTTTTATTTACCTGGGCTGCGGGGACGACGAGTACGCTTCCAAGTATCTTCATCAGCCCGTCATTGCTTTTCTTGCCTTGATCCCTCAGCGTAAACATGACCTTTCCTGCGATGGTTTCATCAAAGTCGGATCGTAGCCATGTCGTTCTG
>JAUXCK010000163.1 GCA_030618925.1 Desulfobacteraceae bacterium | reverse complement strand
GGCAAGAAGGATGGATATGATAACGGCGACAATGTATTTGAGCCTGAAACGTGTCATATGGTGCTCCTTTTCATCTCTCGGACCGAGCGTTTCAAATGTTAAAACGGAATGCGAGCACTCCATCTATAATCAAAAAACACAGAGAAAGTCTATAGAAATATGTTTGTTTACAAGCGCGAAATTTAACCATATCATCCTTGATAAAGAACCCCTGCTCGGCTATATCATCCCTTATCGATTCACCGCCGGTCAATCCCGCAGCATAATGGATTAAACAGGGCAGAGAGCCGGGAGATTAACGAGAACACACCCCAACGGTCAGCTCAAATGCAAAAAACCATCTATAAAAAAGTAGGCCTTGCTTCAGCCATAATGACGATTTCGATTTTCCTGAGCCGCATTCTCGGTCTTTTCAGGGAAACGGTTATCGCATACACAGCAGGTGCAGGGAAAGCGGTGGACGCCTATCAGATTGCCTTTCTAATCCCTGAAGTTCTGAATCATATTTTGGCCAGCGGGTTCCTGTCCATCACCTTTATACCGATCTTCGCCCATTATCTCAGCCTGAACAGGGAGGATGAAGGCTGGAAGGTTTTTTCCATCATTCTCACATGCTTTGGCAGCCTGATGGTTTTACTCATTTTAATTGCTATGATTTTCACACCTGAACTCATGGCGGCTACTGGATTTAAGGACCCTGCCTCAAGAGCGCACGCTGTCCGAATGACACGAATTATTATGCCGGCCCAGTTTTTCTTTTTTGCCGGCGGCCTGCTGATGGCCGTCCAATATGCCAAAGAAAAATTTTTCATCCCTGCCCTGGCCTCACCGATCTATAACCTCGGCATCATTTTCGGCGGTATCATTTTAAGCCCGTGGATCGGCGTGGAAGGATTTTCCTGGGGTGTCCTGGCCGGCGCATTTATCGGAAATTTTGTACTTCAGCTGATTGGGGCAAAACGGGCGGGAATGACATTTTATCCCAGACTCGATTTTAAGCACCCTGACCTGAAAAAATACATCCTGTTGACCCTGCCATTGATGGTGGGCCTTACCATGACGTTTTCCACAGAAATTTTTTACCGATTTTTCGGATCCTATCTGTCTGAAGGCGCTGTCTCCAGTTTAAACTACAGCTTCAGGGTCATGTTTGTCCTGGTTGCCCTTTTCGGGCAGGCCGTCGGTGTGGCCGCATATCCGTTTATGGCCCGCCTTGTTGCAGAAAACAGGCTGGATGAGATGAACAACCTGCTGAACAGCACCCTGCGCTACATTTCACTCGTTATCCCCTTTTCTGTATTGCTGATGGTCCTGCGACATGAAACGATTCTGATGATTTACCAGAGGGGAAAATTTGATGCCGCGGCCACGGACCTGACATCAACCGTCATGGTTTATATTTTAATCGGTACGGTTGCCTTTGCTGCTCAAACTGTTGTTGCCAGGGGATTTTATGCCATGCAGAACACGATTTTTCCCGCAGTTTTCGGAACCCTGGCTGTGATTTTAAGTATCCCCCTTTATGTGATCATGATGAACCGGCTGGGTGTCATCGGGCTGGCCCTGGCCCTTTCGGTTTCAGCCATTTTTCAGGTGACGCTGCTGTATGTGCTATGGAACAAAAAAAGTAAAAACAGAGAAAGTAAAACTGTCACCCTCTTTTTTCTAAAAATCATTCTGATCAGCGCACCACTGGGGGTTTTCCTGGAAAAATTCAGATCGCTGCTGGCAGCCGGCATAGATGCAGACACTTTCTTCGGGAGCCTGGCTGTTTCAGGCATCACCGGCATGGTCTTTGTCGTGCTGTTTCTGACTGTCGGATATGTTTTCCGTATAAAAGAGATCAAGGCGATAGCAGATCGGGTGGTTCGAAAATTCAGACGTAAACCAATATTTTAATTGCATCCCAATTAAACAGACATTTTGACACCATGCCCAAATTAATGTAAAGATACAGATCGGGCCGCACGTTATGGGGCCCTTGCACAAATTCTGCTGCCTAATTCAAACCTGGAGGGATTATGAAGTTTAAACGGGTTGCCTTGCTCACTGTCTGCACATCACTATTCGTTTTGTTTACATTAATTGCACACGCTGATGAAAATGCGGATGTCGCAAAAGCCAAAGAATTTATGCAGGCCGGCATGTATTCGCAGGCGGCGACACTGCTCGAAAAGCGCATATATGACACACCCACAGATGCGGAAGCACATTTTCAGATCGGTATTTGCTACCTCAAGCTGAGAGAATTCAAGGCGGCTGATGCACGGTTTTCAAGTGCGGTCAGACTCGATCCCGATTATAAACCCCGGGTTGATAAAGAGCTTACCCGATCAGGGGTTAAAAAAGACAAGCAAAAAGCCAAAGATGACCGCCTGAAGCGATCTGTTTATGATGTCAGAAAAATGTTGAACCTCGAATGATTTTCCACTTCGTTCAGGCACTAAAGGGTGCTGTATTCAGGCATTTGCTGCCATTGAATAAAACATAATGGACACCCACTTTATCATACTGGCCTGTATTACAGCGGCCTCATACTTTACACTGACCTTCTCCGGTTTCGGCACCATTGTCATCGCCCTGACCCTGGGGGCGCATTTTTATCCGATTAAAACGCTGCTGCCCATTCTGGTTCCCCTGACCCCGCTGGCAAATCTGTATATTCTTTTAAGGCACTATAATTATATTAATACCTCCGTCCTGTTTAGAAAAATCATCCCTATGATGGGCATCGGGTTTATTGTCGGAATCATCATTTTTAGCTATTTCCAGGGCGAGCTCCTGAAAAAAATCCTGGGTGTCCTGGTCATTCTGCTGTCTCTGCAAGAACTGGCCAGGTTCCTGAAAAATGATGCCTGCCCCCGGCCTCTGTCCAAACCAACATCAGCGGCCGCATTGATTTCCGCCGGAGTCATGCAGGGCATGTACGCATCCGGCGGCCCCCTGCTTGTGTATGTGATCAGCAGACTGAATCTGCCGAAATCTGTCTTCCGCAGCACCCTGTCTGCTGTATGGCTGATCATGAACCCTATCTTGATCGCTTCGTATATTTTTTCAGGAAAACTGACTTACGCGTCCTTCAAATTGAGCATGATGCTCCTGCCCTCAATGGTGATCGGGCTTTTTATCGGTGAATTTATGCACCGCCGCATTGATGAAAAATCATTCAAATTCGTTGTGTCCCTGTTGCTGCTCGTGGCGGGTGCGGCTGTTATCATCAATTAATATCGATCCATGGAATGCGAGACCCATTAAAAAAATGAACGTTCAACATCCAACTTTGATGAAGGATTTTCTTGATATAGGGTATGGTTCTATATATCGTGCATGGGATCGGGCCAATATCAATTAAATTTTATGCAGCATTCAGCAGGAGAAAACATGAAAATCATCACACCTGATTTTACAAAGTATTCTGATTTTTTCGATAAAGCGGCGATTTACAAATATAAGGCCGGGGACTATGTTTTTCGTACAGGGGATGTGGGTGACAGCATGTATGTGGTCATGGAGGGTCAGGTACAGGTTGAAGCCGGCGAGCGGCAATTGTTTATTATGGAAAAAGGAGATGCGTTCGGGGAGATGGCCGTCATCGACAACGCTGCACGCAGCGCGGATGTAAAAGCAGTTACGGACTGCAGGCTCGCCGCCATCGACGAATATGCCTTTCGGTTCCTCATTGAAAAGGTGCCGGATTTTTCCCTTGATCTCCTGAGGGTGCTGGCGACCCGGCTAAGGGCCATGAACACAATTTAACAGATGAAGGGTGCCTCATGATTGACATATTGATACCCGGATACAGGCATCTGCAGTTCAAGCACCTGGTGATGGACTACAACGGGACCATGGCCTGCGACGGTCATCTCATTGACGGGGTCAAAGAGATACTGGAAGATCTGTCTGATAAAATTGACATACATGTGCTGACAGCAGATACATTCGGAAAAGCGGCATCGCAACTGGAAGATCTGCCCGTGACCCTCTCGATACTGCCTCAGAAGGCACAGGACAAGGGCAAGCTGGTGTATATTAAAAACCTGGACACCGACGCTACGGTCAGCATTGGAAATGGCCGGAACGACTGTCTCATGCTGAAACATTCCGCCCTGGGAATCGCCCTGATTCAGGAAGAAGGCGCCAGTGTCCAAACCCTGTTATCCGCCCATATTGTGTGCAAAGATATTCTTTCCGCCCTCAAGCTGCTGAGCAATCCCAAAAGGATGGTGGCAACGTTAAGATCTTAGGGAAAAGGGCATTTTTCCTGACCATCGTCCGGTGTGACCGGTTTGTACTTTCCATTAATCCAGTTGTCCAGGTCCGAAATGTACCATTTGGAAAATCGGCGGTCCGACGGACCTCCCGCAAGATTTGTATGGGACGTATCTGTTGAAAGATCAGTGACCATTCGAAAAGAAGGCATAAAGGTTGTTTCCCTGCCGGCGCTTCGATAGATCTGGCCCTGATGGATAGTGGCCCGGTTACCGATACCAATGACCGGGCCCCTGTCAAATCCTAAAAAGGCCGGTAGTTTCCCGCCAAACAGAATATGCCTCATCATAAATTTTCTCGTGTTCCCCCAGGCCCGTACCGGTATATCAAGGGCCCTGGCAGCGACCCTCCTGTACAGCGCTTCCCTGTTTTCGTCCCCAAACCATGTTGATGCCTCAGAGAGCAGAACCCGGTCAAAATTAAGATAAAAATCGACAAAAACACCGGTCTCATTTGCAAGGAAATCACATGCTGCATCGCCAAACCCGTTTTTACCGAATATTTCTTTGTAAAGTTCTGAATAAAAGGCCTCGAACAGAAATGCACCTTTTGACTCTTTGTCATATTGAAAATCCCATTGGGCCAGAATCCGCCCCTGTTTTGTGTCGGGTAAAAGCGGCTTTAAATGCGTCATAAAGGATTCCGCCTGTGTCGAATAGACATCAAAATGCATCTCAAACATATCCTCCACCGCAAAATCATCTCTGCGCTGCAGCAGATCATTGATTCGATCTGCACGATACGGGCCCATGGGCATGTTGATTGCGTTCACACTGCCGTATGCATTTAAATCCTGATTGGCGGTGGCAAAAAAACCCTGATCCGGATTGAGCACCCGGGGAAGATCCCGGTGGTCTGCAAATCCCTTCCAGTCATTGTCCTCATCCCATCCGGGCAGAGGGACAAATCCACTGACACCGTCCCGCCTGAGCGGTACCAGGCCGGACATCTGAAAACCGATATTGCCGCTTTTATCTGCCATGACAAAACTCCAGGCTGTTTCAGCCTGGCCAAGGGTATCCATGGCCTCATCAACGGTTTTTGCCTCCCAAATATTGATGATTCGATCAAGAGACAGGGCGCCGGACCGGGCAGCGGCCCAGCGGGTGGCCAGATAATAGCCCTCAATGTTTGGATCACCATCCAGTACACCGTGTTCATTTTCATAAAACGTCACTTCCACAGGTGTTTTCTTTTTGCGCTGAATGATTTCCTTTCTCTGAGAAAACGGTATCCACTGATCCCTGTCCTTCCGAAAGTATTTGCCTTCCCTGCACTGCTCGATCCAGGAATCAAGGGCGTCAACAAACGCATACGTCACCCCCCAGGCGATGTCTGATGTTCGGCCGGTCAGGATGCTGGGGAAACCGGGCATCGACCCCCCCATGGCAAAGCGGTCTTTGACCTTGAGCACGAGCTCATGCCATATGTTGGGCAGCCGGTTGACTTCCAGGTGGGGATCATTCGCAAGAATGGGTTTCCCAGACCTTGTTTTTCGACCTGAAATCACCCAGTTATTGGACGCCATCATTCGCGGTACGGCAATGTTCCAGAGCACCTCAGCAGGAACAATCCTTTCCTGGAGGGAAACCTTTTGAACAAGGTCAATGTCGAGCCCTTCCAGAAGGCCGGGAAATAGCGCCTCAAGCTTGTCCCGGCTCACGCCTTTTTGCACCATCTCGACAAAAAGCCGTTCCATTTCCGCCTGGGACTGGCTCAACGTCAGATATCCGAGTATCCGGGACATCATGATACTGTCCTGAATTTGCCAGGGCTCGGGCGTGTATCCGAGAAGTTTAAATTCCCAGGGGATTCGTTCCGTGAGCCCGGCATTCACCCCCTGGGTATAGGCTGTCAAATATTCCTTTGTCTTGTCAGACAGGACCGACACTTGAGGGTCCGTATGCCCGGACCAGTTCATCTGCCGAAAAAATGTATCAATGGCCAGTGTTTCATCACTTGAATCGAGAAACTCGCTTGCCCGGCCTTTGCCCAGAATACGCATGAGAAGCATCTGCAGGCCCCGGTCTTTAAAGTGAACATACCCCTGTCCCCAATACAGCTCGCGTCTGTTTTCCGCCTCAATATGGGGAACGCCGAATTTATCTCGCCAGATGTTTACCCTGTTTTTCATGATTCCTCCTAAAGATCGTTTGGCCGTTGTTCTCGTTAGATGGCGCCTGTG
>JAUXCK010000063.1 GCA_030618925.1 Desulfobacteraceae bacterium | reverse complement strand
CCCAAGGCAATGCAGGCCCTTACTGCAGGTAAGATCGAAGTTTTTACCGGCCAGACAGGGACAGTTAAAGAAGCTGTCGAGAAATATAGAAAAGGGAGACTGCCCCCCACGGTTGAAGCAAATGTGCCAGAGAAATTCGGTACCATGAGAAAAGGAGAAATGACAGGTTCCCAGATGCAGGGTGGCGGAAGAGGTATGAGCGGAGGCGGTAGAGGTATGGGCGGAGGCGGTGGTAGAGGTATGGGAGGTGGGGGTGGCAGGGGTATGGGGATGGGCGGTGGTAGTGGCATGGGCCGAAATGCCGCCATACCGGGAGGTGCATTGGAAGCAGCAGGTGATCTATCAAAAAAAGAGGAATTAGAAGTGTTGAAAAAGCAGTCTATAGATTTAAAAGAAAAGATGAAAAATATTGAATCTGAAATCAAAAATATGGAGTAAATGGCTGCAGGTTATTCCGCATCCCTTTCGGGACAGGTAATCATTGCCGACAGGGGATATGATATGGGAGGACAGGGCGTGCTATTCCCCGGTGAACACAGGCTTTCTTTTTTCTAAAAACGCGCGCAATCCTTCTTTGAAGTCTTTTGTCGAGAAGGATACGGCCTGAAGGTTGGCTTCGATTTCAAGTACGGTTTGAAGACTTGCGGGCCAGGTATTCAGGGCGCTTTTAATCATGGCATAACATCGGCCAGGGCCTTGGGCCAGTTCCCCGGCAAACTGCATCACTTCATCGTCAAGGGCTTCGTGGGGGACCAGTTTGTTTATCAGTCCCATGGCGGATGCTTCCTTGGCATCAAACAGCCTTCCGGTAAACATGAGCTCTTTTGCCTTGTGAATGCCGACTCTCATAGGGAGGAAGTAAAATCCGCCCATGTCCGGGATGAGGCCAATTTTAACAAACGATTCGGCAAATTTTGCTTTTTCAGAGGCGACAATAATATCACAGGCAAGGGCGATATGGAATCCAGCACCGGTGGCCGCCCCGTTTACGCCGGCGATGATGGGTTTCTCCAATTCCACCATTCGCTTTACGAGTTCCTGGACATTTTTGAGCCGGTCTCGTCCTGCAGGAGAAGTGACCCCCTCCATGGTTTTTATATCACCGCCCGCGCAAAATGCCTTCCCTGCGCCCGTGATCACGACGACCTTGACATGATTGTCTTTTTTGATATCGGCGAACGCGTCTTTTAATTCTTCCCGCATGACAAGGTCAAGTGCATTCAGCTTGTCCGGCAGGTTGAGCGTAATTTTTGCGATCCCTTCTGTCTTATCCACCTGTATGGTTGTATAATTCATTTTTTTATCCCGGTTCATTGCCGAAGATTGCCACGGCACTCAGTTGTGGAGGGCCGCCAAAGGTGTGGGAAAGTCCACGCCTTGGATTTTTAATCTGCCGTTCAGGCGAATCGGCTTTTCCCTGAAGCTGTTTGTATATTTCATACGTCATCCGCAGCCCGCTCGCGCCCACCGGATGGCCGAAGCATTTAAGCCCTCCGTCTACGTTGACAGGAAGGCCGCCTTCCCGTGTAAAAAAACCTGAATCAATATCTTCTTTTGCTTTTCCCCATTCACTAAAACCAAAGTTTTCGTAAATGGCCAGTTCTGTGATTGTAAAACAGTCATGTATCTCGGCGACATCCAGTTCTTCACGTGGATTGGTAATTCCGGCCATCTCATAGGCCTTTTTTGATGAGGTGATGAGGGAGTCAAACCGCATCCAGTCAAAGTCTGGTCTGATATGGGGGAGCAGCGAGTCCATGGCGATTCCCATCCCCTTGAGGTATATGGGATCAGACCTGAAGTTTTTAGCCAGATCCTTTCTGGTGACGATGGCACAGGCGGATCCGTCGCTGTTGCCACAGCAGTCAAAAAGTCCCAGCGGCCATGCAATGATGGGGGCGTTCACCGCTTTTTCAAGGGTTATTTTATTGTGAAAGTGGGCCTTTGGGCAAAGGCTGCCGTTGTCATGATTTTTTACGGCAATTTTACCGATAAGGGCTTTGCCTTCTTCATCGCTGAGGCCGCATGCTTTAAAATATCGTTTGGCAATCAGTCCAAAAGAACCGGGTGCCGTCCTTCTTGCTTCGAGGACAGGGCTCATCCCACGTCCGGTTCCAAGGCCCGGGAACCCCGTGTCTTTTAATTTTTCGACCCCAATGGCCATGACAACATCATAGACCCCGCTGACAACCGCGATACAGGCTTCGAGCAATGCGATATGTCCGCTGGCGCACCAGTTCTCATTTCTGATGATGGGGATGTTATTCAGCTTCAGTGCATCTGCAATAGTTGTTCCGCCGGTACCGACGATGGGTGCGGACACAGTTCCGAAATAGCAGGCATCGATATCGGCGGGTCCCACACCCGCATCTTCATAGGCTTCATAGGCCGCTTCTATGGCCAGGTCATTCAGCCCCGCGTCCCAGCGTTCGCCAAATTTGCTGCAGCCCATCCCTATGATGGCCACTTCATCTTTTATGCTCTTTCCCATAAGTCTCCCCCGAATAAAGACATCTTGATGTGAAAAAAATTGATGCGCGACACAGTCACCGACATATTCGACAGGTGGTGTTAAACCGGTTTCAATTTCCAGAAATAGTTATGGAAACCCGCCCCTTCATAAAATCTCCTGAACGTAAGACGTACAGGCTGGTCAAGATCGACAAGGAAAGGGTCACAGTCCGTCATCAATCCGTAAAACCGTATCCCGCCTTCGAGTTCAGCGATGGTTTGAACGACCACCGGATCATCACTCCGGCCGGCGATATTGTCTCTTGTGAAGGTGAAGATTTTCCCTGTTTTGTCAGAGAGCCTCACCGTCTTATAGTCATCTTTTGATCGGCAGTTATAGCAGATTCTCTGGATAGGGTAGGTGACGAGGCCACATTTTTTACATCTGCTGCCATAACAGCGTAAGGCGGAATCCCGTTCCCTGAATGATACTGAAGCTGAAGGCAAAAGCCTGAAAGGCTCACCCGGCTGCGGCTCAACAAGATTTTTGTAACTCAGGAAACGGCCATATGAGGGAAGCATCAGTTTATTTTCAAACAGGTCTGTCATGCTTGATCGGTAAACTTTTTCCTTTATTTTTTCGGTTGCTCGAAACAGGAAGGCATCTGCACCGTCGGCATAGGCCGTCATCAGCAGGAGGTCGCCCGGATTGGCCTCCTCAAACGCTTGACACAGCATCAGGAGGGGGTGTGCGCTGCCGCAGTGGCCCACACCTGAAAGCATCGGATCCTGAAGCTGCTTGTCAGGCGAGAATCCAAGGGATGCAGCGACCCTTGAACAGGTCCGGCTGTCAGGTCCCGGGAGCAGGAGTTTGGATATGTCTCCGGGCGTCAGATTGTATTTTTTCAAAATACCGGTAACCACCTCTTTGATGTTTGCCGTAAACCCTTCTCCAATAATGAAGCGTCCTTCCCACATCTTGACATGCCGGTCCTCAGGGTTTCTCCATACATCCATCATTTCATTGCAGATCGAGAAATCCCCCTCAAAGCTGGCCACAAGATTTTCTTTTCCGATCATCAGGGCAGCGGCCCCGTCGCCGAATATCTGTTCCTGGTCAGATTTGGGATAAGCCGGGCGTTGATCCGCTGCCGCCACCAGATGCTGAGAGGTTGCACCACTCTTGACCGAGTTCAGGGCAGCCCTGAGCGCTGCGGTTCCGGCTCGCAAAGAGTTTGAAAAATCAGTGGTGATGATCTCCCTTTTGAGGTCCATGGCCGTTGAAATCAGGGCGGAGTTCATTTTTTCCAGGTACGGGGCTGTTGTTGTTGCAAAGAAAAGTCCATCGATCTGTTCCCTGGCCCTGTTGTGGATACAATTTACACCGGCTTCCACGGCCATGGTGACGCTGTCTTCATCGTTGTTGGCCAGACTCCGTTCACCCTTAATCGCCCCTCTTCCCCATGCGTCTGCAATCACCTTCCGATCCATTCTCCAGACGGGGATATGACCACCATATGATACAACACCTGCCATGATTCAAATCTCCTTAAAAAGTGTGGTGCATCTTGCAGCACCCCTGTTGGAATGCCGCGCTTTTTGGTTTTTAACGCCCTATTGCGTGTCACCATCGGATATGGGGACATGATTGGCCCGGGCGACAATGCCGGCAATATCACTCATAATGCTGTTCAGGTTATAATCCTTAGGGGAGTAAACCCTGCGAACAATTTTCGGATCCATCTTTTTGATGTCATCCCGGGGGATGATTCCGCCGAGAACAACGGGTATTTCTTCAAGCCCTC
The DNA here is from genome assembly GCA_030618925.1 of Desulfobacteraceae bacterium. Taxonomy (GTDB): domain Bacteria; phylum Desulfobacterota; class Desulfobacteria; order Desulfobacterales; family SURF-7; genus JAUXCK01. The sequence continues at coordinate 5,850 of JAUXCK010000063.1, read as the reverse complement.
TTTCTTTCAGACAACGAATTACATCCGGTACCAGCCGGAGGTGAGAGCCGCTGAGTATGGACAGGCCGACAACATGAACATCTTCCTGCAGGGCGCTTTCAGCGATTTGTTCCGGGGTCAGCCGGATACCTTCATATATGACCTCCATGCCCACATCTCTGGCCTTTATGGCGATCTGTTCCGCGCCATTGGAGTGACCGTCCAGGCCCGGCTTGCCGATCAGGATTTTTATGTTGCGTCCCAGTGCGGTGTTCACCCGGCTTACCTTTTGCCGCACACTGCGGGTTTCCTGGATGGCTGTTTTTGATGTGGAAACACCGCTGATGCCTGTGGGCGCGCGATATTCGCCAAAGACATCCCGGAGGGCATCGGTCCATTCGCCGGTGGTGACACCGGCGCCTGCGCATTCAATACTCACTTCCATAATATTCTTGCCGGCTTTTACAGATTTGACAAGGTTCTCCAGAGCGAAAGCAACCTTGCTGCCGTCCCTTTTTTTTCGATAATGATGAAGGGTTTCAATTTGTTCTTTTTCGGCGGATTCATCAACCTTAAGGAAAGCGTCACTTAATCCTTCCACAAGGGGTGAGGGTTCTCCTTCTTGAAATTTGTTGACACCGACGACAATACGGTCGCCGGTTTCAATGTCATTGATCCGTCCGGCATTGCTTTTAACAAGATGTTGTTTCATATATCCTGTCTCGAGTGCACGGATGACACCGCCCATTTCCATTATTTTTTCAAGCTCCGACTCTGCCGCTTCTCTCAACTCTTTTTCCTTTTTTGCAATCACCTCAGACCCGTCAAAAAGATCTTCATATTCGAGCAGGTCCGTTTCATAGGCCATGATCTGCTGCAGGCGCAGGCTCCACTGCTGGTCCCATTTTCTGGGGAGTCCAAGTGCTTCGTTCCAGGCCGGCAGCTGCACAGATCTGGCGCGAACCTTTTTGCTGAGCACAACACCCAGAAGTTCATAAATGATTCGTGCGATATTGTTTTCAGGCTGGTGACCTGTAAGCCCCAGGCTGTTCACCTGAAGTCCGTAACGGAATCGCCTCAGCTTTGGATCTTTTACCTTGTACCGGTCTCTGCAGATGCGATCCCACATATCCGTAAACACCCTGACCTTGCACATCTCTTCAATAAAGCGAATGCCGGCATTTAGAAAAAAGGAGATTCTTCCAACGACTCTGGGGAAATCCGAAGCACGAACAAGGCCGTGGTCTTTAACAGTATCAAGTACAGTACAGGCATTTGCCAGTGTAAATGCCAGTTCCTGAACCGGTGTGGCGCCGCTTTCCTGGAGATGATAGGAACAGATATTGATGGGGTTCCATTTCGGGATATGATTGAGTGTGAACCCGATCACCTCTGCTGCCAGCCGCACCGAAGGTTCGGGCGGGAAAATATAAGTTCCCCGGCTCAGGTATTCTTTTAGAATATCATTTTGGGTGGTCCCCCTGAGTTTGGAAATGTCTGCCCCCTGTCTTTGGGCAGTGGAAAGATAGAGGGCGAGAATCCATGCGGCAGGCGCATTGATCGTCATGGATGTATTCATCTGTTCGATAGGAATCTGATGAAAGAGGACCTCCATGTCCTCCCTGGTCCGCATGGGCACCCCCAGTTTTCCCACCTCACCTTTTGCAAATTGATGATCAGAATCATATCCTGTCTGGGTGGGAAGATCAAAGGCAATGCTTAATCCGGTTTGACCCTTTTCCAGATTTGTGCGAAAGAGCAGATTCGACTCCCTGGCACTGGCGTAGCCTGAATATGTCCGCATTAACCACGGTCTGTCTTTTGGTTGTGCCATTGTTTTAGTCCTTTTCGCCTAAAGCCGGAACCTGAAATCAGGTCTGGAATCAGGCTGTGTTCAAGCCTGGGGCAGACCAGGGATCAACCCAAGGATCAGCCCAAGGATCAAATAGATGAGATTTTTTACATACCATAATAAATAAGGCAGCTAAAGCGAAAAAATAGAAAATCAGGCCAATTGTTCCGGCTTGACACAATTTGAACCATTGATTATATTGTCAGACTGTAATCTTCAGGAGAAAATACCATGAAAAAGACACGACATAGTTTTTTGGCGATCATTTTTCTTTCTATACTTTTAGCCGTCAGCGGGTGCAGTAAATTAAAATGGTCTGCAGCAGCAGTATTCCTCGGCATCCCTTTGCCGGACCATTCAGTTATGATTGACAAAAATGTCATGATCCCTTTAAGGGATGGAACAAAACTTGCTGCCGACATTTACCGGCCCGCTAAAGACGGCCGATACCCGGTTATTGTTGTTAGAACGCCATATGGAAAGAGTAAAAAAGAACACAAATACGATCTGCAGGGCGGTATTTTTGCATCACACGGATATGTCACCATCATACAGGATGTACGGGGAAGATATGATTCCGGAGGGGAGTGGTATCCCTTTGTGAACGAAGCCTTTGATGGTGTCGACACATTGAAGTGGGCCAGAGACCAGGACTGGTCGAGCGGAAAAGTGGGCATGTTCGGGTTGTCCTATTTTGGGTCAACCCAGTGGCTGGCATCTCCCTATGACGACACCGGTTTGACAACATTAATCCCGATGGTGACATCCCAGAGCACCTACGGCCTCTGGGTGACAAACGGGGTTTTCAAATTTAAACAAAATCTTATCTGGCACCACCTCCATAAAAGTAAAAGGGAAATATCCTATCATGAAGATGACCTGGAAAGGGCGCTGACGCATCTGCCCCTGATCGAGGTCGATGACTTGCTGGGCGGCGACAATCCCATCTATAACGAGTGGATCAAACATTCTGTTCCCGGGGATTTCTGGGAGCCGATGAATGTTGATGATAAGATCGCTCATGTCAAGGTGCCGGCACTCCTGATCGCGGGCTGGAATGATCCTTTTCTGGACAATATGCTTAAGGATTACGATCGAATCATCAATGCGGGCGGCAGTCCCCTTGCCCGGAAGAGCCAGATTGTCATCGGGCCCTGGACCCATGGGACAAATTCCAAATTTGAGGATATGGACTATGGAAAGGAGTCAAGGTTTATGGGGCAGATTGGCCTGATGCTAAGGTGGTACGACTATTGGCTCAAGGGGTTCGATAATGGTGTTGCTGATGACCTGCCGGTGAGGCTTTTTGTGATGGGGAAAAATGAATGGCGTTCTGAAAAGGAGTGGCCCCTTAAAAGAACCACATACATGAAGTATTATCTCCACAGCAAAGGAAGGGCCAATAGTGAAAAGGGCGATGGGCGCCTGTCCAGGGAGTTGCCGGCTCATAAACAGCATGATGTGTTTATCTATGATCCGGCTGATCCGGTGCCCACTATCGGTGGGGCATTGCTATACGACACTGCCGGGATAGGACCGGTTGATCAGCGCCCGATTGAAGCGCGGTCTGATGTGCTGGTGTACTCAACGCCACCGCTTGAAAGGGATGTGGAGATTACGGGCCCAATCACACTGGTTTTATTCGCGTCTTCTTCTGCCCGGGATACTGATTTTGTGGCCCGCCTTGTGGATGTCACCCCTGACGGGCTATCAATACCGCTTACCACCGGCATCATCCGCGCGAGGTACAGATGGTCTATGAAAAATCCGTCTTTTTTGAAAAAAAATGAGGTCTATGAATTCAAAATTAATGTGGGCGCCACAAGCAATGTGTTTCAAAAGGGGCATAAAATAAGGCTTCATGTGACCAGTTCTGATTTTCCCAGATATGATCGAAATTTGAATACAGGGGCAAAAATTGGAATGACGACGGAGATGGTGAAAGCCACACAGCAGGTATTTTACAGCCAGGACTGGCCCTCTCATTTAATACTGCCGGTGATTCCTGCAGGGAAGTAATAATAGACGTTTAATCTATATTCCGGCCTTTTAGACCGGGATTTTTATACAAGGGAGGCATTATGACGGAATCCAATATTCTTTTTTCATCTTTTGATATGAAGGGGTTGTCCCTTAAGAATCGGGTCACCATGGCACCGACCTATGTGGGGTATGCCAATCCTGGCGGGACCGTAAGCGAGCTGACCCTGGATCACTACAGGGAGATGGCTTCGTCCGGTGTGGCCATGATCGTGGTGGAAAGTGCAACCGTCAACCAGGAGGGAGCTGGATTCCCCATCGGACTCCGGACCGATGGCGATCAATTCCTGGAAGGGTTGTCCCGTCTGGTCACTGTTATTAAGGACCAGGGCGTTTTGGCCGTGCAGCAGATTAATCATGCCGGTCGGTTTGCTTTTTCTCCAGAGCCCCTCGCCCCCACCGGCGGTCCTGAAGGGGCGCCGCCCAGGGAAATGACACTTGAGGACATAGATCGCACTATTTCGGCCTATGCCGATTCAGCTGCCCGGGTCAAAGCTGCCGGGTTCGACGGGGTGGAGATCCATGGTGGAACAGGGTACCTGATTGATCAGTTCATTTCACCCCACACCAATAAAAGAACTGACACATATGGGGGAAGCCTGGAAAATCGCATGCGTTTTTCTTTGGGTGTGTTTGAAGCCATTCAGGAAATAGTTGGCCGGGACTATCCGGTGGGGTACCGGTTCATGGCCTATGAGGGAATTCCCGGCGGACTGGAAATTGGCGAATCCTCAAAATGGGCTGAAGAGCTGGCAAAGCGAGGTGTGGCATATCTCTCCGTTACGTTCGGCACCTATGAATCTTTTATGCTTCCTGAATATATAGAAATAGAGAAAACAGAATGTTTTATGGCAAAATACGCCGGAGAGATCAAGAAAGCCGTGCCCCATACACCGGTGATAACTGCCGGCCGCATACAGACCCCGGAAGCTGCTGAAAAGATTCTGGCAGAGGGTACTGCAGATTTGATTGGTCTTTCAAGGGTGCTCATCGCCGACCCCTTGTGGCCGAAAAAGGCAGCCGGGAAATTGTCTGAGCCCATCAACCGCTGTGAACCTGCCTGCAGTCTATGCATGAAACGGGTCATGTCCGGAAAACCGGTTTTTTGCTCCCAGTGGACAAAGGAACGGCGAGAGGCATTTTTGGTCCGTATTGGAGAAAAACCCGAAGAAGTTGATCAGTCGCCGGATTAATCGATGCTTCCTGACATTGATGCATCCTTGCATCTACTCTTCCCCTTGTTCCAGGTAGAGAGACAGTCCATCCTGGGGATTTGAAGAACAAAATTCAGCGCTGACATAGGGTCCGTTGATATTCCGGATGACCGCTTCCCGACTGACAACGGTAAATGGAAAGTCATCCAGGGTAAATTTTATCTGCATTTTAGAGGATGGGTAAAAATCCCTGTTTGTATTCAGTCTGTACCGGAGTCCGGAATGGGACACGTTTATTAAATTGATTAATCCCCGCTCTCCTGATGTGCTTGAGATGTAGCCACCGGTCAAATTGACATCCTTTCTGGACTCTTTTCGCTTATCCTGCAATTCAGATTCTGAATGCGTATCCTTCTGGTCATTTTTTATTGTGCCCGGATACATGTCATTGCAGATGGGTTTTTCTATTTGGTTTTGACTGTCGTACATTTTAGCCCCCCTCGATTCAGTTTTGGGAAATGTGTAAATTTATGATGTGATGTTGGCTTTTATTTTAGCAAAAGGTGTGCCATACTTTTGATATTTATTTAACTAATTGATATATTTATCTTTTGCTTTATAATTGGGGGTTTATTGTCATAAAACAAAGCCTACAATTAAAATTGTGAGATATTCTGTGATTATTTGAATTGGTGTGAATTATCTATGGTTGTTCAATGACAACCGGGTTTGTGTGTACAACTTTTCTTTTAGGGGTTTCCTATTTTCAGGTGCCGATTTCCAGGACAGTGCTTCCTGGTGCACCCCGGTTGTGAGCGATCTGCT
>JAUXCK010000212.1 GCA_030618925.1 Desulfobacteraceae bacterium | reverse complement strand
GTTTCAGGACGCCTTCCGGCAGGATTCCTACCGGTGAATAGCGAAAACTGGAAAGACCCATAAAATCCAAAATATCCTCTTCGATCTCTGCCCGGTGTTTCATCTCATCATTTACGATGTTGGGAAGTCTGAAAAAACTGCCGAGAATAGAGAACTTCATGAGAAAATGCCGGCCCAGTTTGATATTGTCCAGAACCGTCATCCCCTGAAACAATTCAACCTTCTGGAAAGTCCTGGCAATCCCCAGGGTTGCGACAATGTGGGGCTTCAGCCCTTCCAGCCTTTTTCCATCAAATGTGATCCTGCTCCGATCCGGCCGGTAGTGCATATTGATGCAGTTGATCAGGCTTGTCTTTCCCGCGCCGTTGGGCCCGATAATGGAAAAGATCTCTCCTTTCCGCACACTCAGGCTGACATTATCCAAAACCTGTAAACCGCCAAAGGAAAGAGAAAGTCCTTCGATCTCCAATAGGGTGCTATTTTTCATGTCGTTTATAGCCATCGTTTCCGTCTCTTATACCTTTTGGCATCCTTATAGCTTTTTCTTTTGCTTTCTCCGGCGCCCAGATAGAATTCCCTGACATCCTCGTTTTTCAGAAGTTCCTGTGCTTCCCCGTCAAGAACGACCCGCCCCATTTCCACCACATATCCCCTGTTGCCGATATTCAGCGCTGCATAGGCATTCTGTTCCACCAATACAATGGTGATGCCGGATTTGTTCAGCTTCCGAATAATTCCGAAAAGTTCTTCTGTGATCAGGGGGGCCAGTCCAAGGGAAGGCTCATCAAGAAGCAGAATCTTAGGCTTGGTCATCAGGGCCATGCCAATGGCCAGCATCTGCTGCTCGCCGCCGGACGCATACCCTGCCTTTTTATTCCGCAAGGGTTTAAGTACAGGAAAATAGTCGAGGACCTCTTCCATGTCGGTCTTTATTTTATTGTCCCACCTGGAGTACGCCGCCGCCTTCAGATTTTCATCAATGGTCAGGTAATTAAAGATGGGCCGATCTTCCATGACATATGTGAGGTTGTATCTTTTCATGATATCCGCGGAATCAAGCTCTTTTATGGAGACATCATTCATTTTGATATCCCCATCAATGATATCACCGTCATAGAAACCAATCATCCCGGCAACCGTGCGCAATAAGGTTGTTTTGCCTGCGCCGTTGGCGCCGATGATGACCAGGACTTCTCCTTCCTTGACTTCAAGAGAGATGCCGTTTAGGACAGAGATCACATCGTGATAGACGACTCGCAGGTTTTCAATTGAAAGCATACTTAAACCCTCTCAATCCTGACAGTTCCAAATAAGCCATACGGCCGGATAAAAAGCACAATCAGCATGACAAAATATGGGGCCACATCTTTAAATCCGATCAAACCCATGGGTTCTATGTATGCACCGGCAAGGGATTCACATATGCCGATGATGAGCCCGCCCACAAGGGCCCCCCCGATACTGTCCATCCCTCCAATCAAAACCACGGGAATGGCCCGAAGCCCTACGATGCCGGAGCCTGCTGCAAGAGCTCCGAAATTGGAAATCATCACCCCTGCCACCGCAATACAGATTGAACTGATGGCCCAGATAATCATTAATATGAAACGGGCATTGATTCCAAACGCCATGGCTTTGGCCTGGTCTTCGGATACAGCTCGAATCGCAAGGCCCCAGCGTGTTCGAAAAAGAAAAAAGACCACCAGGATAAATGTCAAAATAGAAAAAATTCCCGCCCAGATCGGGTCAGACAGGAAAAAAAATTGCTCTGTTTCAAGGGTAATATCCGGCAAATCAAGAAAAAATGAATAGGTGTCTGACCCCCAGATCAGCTGAACGCAGGCTCTCATAAAAAACCACAAGCCGAGTGTTATCATGGTCATGGAAATCGGATTCCGGCCCAGCAGGGGTTTGATGGTGAGGTACTCAATAAGGGCGCCCACAATACCCGCGGCCAGCAATCCCAAAGGCAGGGCAATGAAAATAGGCAGATTAAGGTCAAAAAACATGATATAGAAAAGAAAGGATCCGACCACAAGAAACTCACCGATGGCAAAATTAAATGCTTCTGATGCCTTGAATATGACCACTACGCAAAGCCCCAGAAGTGCATAAACCAGACCGATTAATGTTCCTGTTCCCACTGTCTGAAGAAGATCGGTCATGACACCCTCCCGGAAAAAACCCCAAAGATTATTAAATCATCTGCCCTGTATTCAGCTCCGTCAGCGCAGATGACGGCACACTTGCACTCTGCATGCTGCAGATACTGCGTCAATAACTATTTTTACCCTGACCGGTATCGCCCGGTCAGGGTAAAATGGTTCTTTCTGAAAGGGCATCGTCATCCAGCTGTCCAGCCCTGCCGGCCAATACCAAGGGGAAACCCCTTTTTCTACCACTTGACCTCATCTGTGTTGATCCAGTCGCTGATGGGGTAAACACCGCCGGTGGGGACTTTCTTACCGTCCATATCCACCATCACAACCTTGGCTTTGTACATCCGCAACATGGGTATGGTGTGGGATTTGTATGAGAAAGTCTTTCCGCCAAACATGCCGTTGAAATCCCAGACAAGGTTGTCAAGGGCCTTTTTCACCCCCTCCCTTGTGAGGTCACCTGCATTGTCCGCCTCGACGAGAACCTTCTGTATCATCAATGCGTAACTGAGTCCCTCAACATAAAGGAATATGTCCTTGATTCCGCCTGGCTTCATGGGATGGGCCACATATTCCTTGGGTCGGTACTTTTTCGCGAAATCATGAACAAACTTTACAAAAGGATTGTCCATGGGTGTCTTTGACCGGGGCACAGAGTCAAAAAAGGGCCGGGTGGCCACGCCCACATACCCGTCATAAGACGCCTGGCACACCAGGATGGGAAATCTTCCCGAAGTATAATGGGTGCCCATGAGCTGGACCTCTTTGAGAATTTTCTTTGCAGTTTTAAAAAAACTGGCCGTGTAGCTGCCGGCTCCTGAATACCCGTGGTAAATGACATATTGTGCCTTGGCTTTGCGCAGGGTCATGCATTCATTTGTGGCGTCGGTTGCCGTGTAGGGATACTCGATCTCCGATACAACATCCAAACCCAGCTTCTTGGCATAGGCTTTTGCTTCAGGTATACCATCCCTGCCCCAGGCTGTGGGGCTGTAGACAAGGCCGACCTTGGGTGCGCCCTTGCCTTTGTCATTCTCTTTTATCCACTTCATGAGAAGCTTCAGCTGATTGCCATAAGTCCCGCCCAGAGAGTAGTAATACGGAAATTTTGTGGGGCCGCCCTCATCACCAAAAATCTCTGTTGAATAGGAGCCATCAAGCCACGGAATTTTTTCCTCCTTGTTGACCTTGTCGATCAAGGGTTTTAAACCGCCGGTGATATACCCTGTGGCCATCAGGAACTCATCTTTGCTGTGCGCTGCGAGGTATTTGTTAAAATTGGCAATTTCTACCGTGGGGCTGTATCGCATGTCTTCAAGGTACCATTTAATTGGCTTGCCGTTCACACCGCTGCCGCCTTCCTTGCTGTTGACCCAGTTCATGCCATCAATGTAACCCCACCCAAACTCAGGAAGGGAGCCGGCGATGCCGCTCATGGGGAACTGGGAAAGCACCTTGATCTCTTTTGCCGAGATGGCTCCCGGGACGGCTAAAAAAAGAACCAGAACAAAACACAGACCGAACAATACGCTTTTCTTCATGATGTTTCCTCCTTTCAAGGGACGAATGATTGTGAAGGTCAGAGTTATCGATCAATCCCACCATTTCGACTCTTTAAAACTGAATGAATGGGCGTTACAAATGTGGTTCAGGGAAAATAAATGTGAATCACATCATAAATAGTCGGTTTTTCCTTGTCAAGGAATTATTTCAACCTGTTCATGAAGAAAAAAGACACCCCACCGAATTTGACATGCTTTTAAGGTTGACACACGCTCCCCTTGTTTTTTATACTCCGTTATCTTTTTTTATGCCTTTGTCATTCATTCACACGAATTTCATGCTTTCGGAGAGCTGGCGGACTGGCCTTGGATTTCACCATGAATGGCGGCGGAACAAGTTGAATATGTAGTCAAAAAAGGAGGGGCGTATGGGACTGTATGATTACACGATCTACAATGTTATTGCGCGCAATGCACAGGTGTGTGGAAAAAATATCGGGTGGGTATTCGAAGACAAACAGATCACACACGGGCAATTCAAGGAAACAGTCGATTGCCTTTCCCGCGGACTGCTGGATGCCGGGCTGGAAAAGGGGGATCGGATCGGCGTCCTTTCCCAGAACAATATGGAATACATGTACCTTTACGGTGCTGCCGCCAAAATCGGTGCGGTCATGCTGCCTGTTAACTGGCGACTTCAGTCGGACGAGGTCGAGTATATTATTTCCGATGGATCGCCAAAATTCATCTTTGCAGAGGCTGAATTCAAGGAAATGGCCGGGCGACTGGTCTCAAAATTTGATTTTATCAAAAAATTATTTGTTATTGGCGCTGCAGACGGCGGTCTTAATGACTTTCATGAACTGCTCAAGAACAGGGGGGACTGCCCGAGAATCGACGTCAAGTCGGAAGATCCTTATGTGATCATACACACTGCGGCAGTTGCCGGTAAACCAAGGGGTGCAACCCTGAATCACAGAGGCATTATCGCTTCCAACATCCAGGGCATGTATATATGGCAACTCACTGAAGAGGACTGCCATTTGTGCATGCTTCCATTATTTCACATTGCCGGTCTGGGAACGGCCTTCAATGTCCTGCATGCCGGAGGAAAGAATGTTGTCCTGGCCAAGTTTGATGCAGATCTGGCCCTCAAGCACATTCAGGATGAAAAAGTCAGCGTTTTTGTGGAATTCCCCCCCATGCTCTCCACACTGCTGGAGAGAAACACTGAATTGAATTATGATTTGACCAGCCTGCGGGTGGTGGGCGGCCTGGACGCACCCGATACCATAAAAACATTTGAAGATCTGTCCGGCGGAAAATTCTGGACCGGTTTCGGCCAGTCGGAAACTTCCGGCTTTGTGACCTTTGCCCCTTATTTCGACAAAATCGGTTCAGCCGGAATACCGGCGTTTATGGCAGATGTGGCCCTGGTGGATGAACAGGGAAATTTTGTTGAAACCGGGCAGCAGGGAGAAATTGTTGTGCAAGGTCCCCTGGTATTCAACGGGTACTGGAACCTTCCAGAGGACAATGCCTATACCTTCAGGGACGGCTGGCATCATACCGGCGACATGGGCCGCTTTGATGAAGAAGGGTATCTGTTTTACACCGGCAGAAAACCGGAAAAAGAGCTCATCAAGCCCGGTGGTGAAAATGTTTATCCGGCGGAAGTTGAAAAAGCAATTCTCGAACACCCGGCTGTAGAAGACGCATCGGTTATCGGCGTGCCGGATGCCAAGTGGGGTGAAGCCGTAAAAGCGGTTTGTGTTCTGAAAACCGGTGAGGCCCTTCCTGAAGATGAATTGATCCAGTTTGTGGCATCAAAAATAGCACGGTTTAAAAAACCAAAATTTATTGTTTATGTTGAAGCGCTCCCAAAAAATGAGGATGGCTCAATCGACAGGAACAAAGTAAAGGAAGATCACGGCAGCCCATAACCCTCTATTTTCAAATGACGGCAAGCTTGCTCAATATAATCCGCACAT
>JAUXCK010000303.1 GCA_030618925.1 Desulfobacteraceae bacterium | reverse complement strand
TGCCAACACTTTATCATCAACTGGAACGCCTCTCCCGATTTTTATCACGCCATTCTTCCCCAAAAAAGGCACGGCATTGGCAAGTGCGCAATAATCGTTGATCAATGTCAGTGCGGATAAATCCAGGGCGTCCCGGAGATCTTGCCGTGAAAAACGCCATGCCATGTTTGTCAGGCTGACGCTGCTGCCGGTCACAGGGCCGGCAAGTGCAATGCAGCCAACGGTCGGCGCCGCAAATTCGTTGAGCCCGAGCAGATAACCCCTGACAGCATCCACAAGCGTGGCATAATGAGCACCTTTTAACGTTTTGACGGCCACAAGATCTTCTTCGGCTATTCTACTTCCCCCAATAGGAGAAAGCCCGAAACGCGCATGGGTACCACCGATATCCCCGATTAATCCGTATTTTGATGCTTTTACCATATCTGCTTCAATCAATTGTGTTTCCGAAATAGTTTTTGAGACTGTCTTCAGTAAGAATCAAATGCTTGTAACCTCTTGATGCATGCACGTCAAGTTTATTATGACACACCCGGTGATGTTCAGCATAGTGAAGCAGATACAGCCATTCATCTTTACCCTGCAAATTCAATCAATCCCCTGATAATTCATATTCTCTGCTCATCATTTTCAAGATATGCGACCCATGGCAAAACAACCTTGACGATGCTCGATATTTAAAGTATGACCTCTCTATACCCACGTTGATCCGTGAGTAAATTTACATTTTTATTTTTATATAGAAAAACTGGTCTTCTGGAGCAGGATCTTTATTTTCATAAACACACACAAGGATGGACTGAATGGAACTTCTTAAGGAGTTGGTAAAAACCGGAAAAGCCAAAGAGACCGCCGAACGGGTAACCGACCTGCTGGAAAAAGGCGAATCGCCTGAAGCCATCATGCAAAACGCCTTGATTCCGGCAATGGATATCGTGGGGGATCTGTTTCAGCAAGGTGAATACTATGTGCCTGAAATGCTGGTGGCTGCAAGAGCGATGCAGCATGGCCTTGAAATCATAAAACCCAAACTCATAGACAGTGGGATTGAACCCATCGGGAAAGTCGTCGTCGGAACAGTTAAAGGGGACCTTCACGATATTGGAAAAAATCTGGTCGTCATGGCGCTTGAAGGCGCCGGTTTTGAAATCATCGACCTTGGTACCGATGTGGCACCGGAGCAATTTGTCGAGGCCATCAAGAAATACAACCCGGATGTTGTAGCGCTTTCAGCGCTCCTCACCACTACTATGCTTGCAATGAAAGATACACTTGAAGCCATAAAAGAGGCTGGACTAAGGGACAAGGTAAAAGTGATGATCGGTGGTGCGCCTATCCAACAGGCGTTTGCCGATGAAATCGGCGCCGACTTTTATGGTCCGGATTCAACTGCCGGCAGAAATTTTGCAAGAGAAACAGCGACGGCTTAGTGCGTCAATTCCTGCATCCCATATATCCCGAAAACTATACCCGGACTCAATTTCACCTCCAATACCCGTCTTTAAAAAACGGTATCAGGCCCCGTGTTGTTCAGACCGAACCGCTTGACAATAAACAGCTTTAATTATATAACGCCTGGTATATGACGTCTCCTTTTTTGATGTTGCCTTCTCAGAACAAAGAGCAGAAAAACGGACACATCAGAAATGTGACCAGACCCGAACAGAAAGCAGGGAAATATGCCGTCCAAACGCGAATTCAGTACTGAAGATATTATTAATGCTGGAAATACCGACAGATAGAGGATGGAATGAAAAAATCTGTCGATTTTATCCGAAAAAAATATTGTGCTGCCTTTGTACTCGCCCTGATTCTCACACTCATGGGTCAGGTTGTTTCGACCCAGGGGATTGAACAGGTTGAAGATATGGAAATAAATGAAGACCAGGGATTTGATGCCGTTCCCATAGAATTCGGAATAACAGGGTATGTGGAGTTTGAAAGTTATATCAGCATATATCCTGATCAGGAGTTGTCGGACACCATTAAAAAAAAGGAGATAAGAACCCGGTTTGATGTATGGGTTGGAACCGACTCTATTTATCTTTTCGCCACGCCGGATCTATATCTCGATCTGTCAATTTTTGAGGATAAGGCGGAAAATGATTATGACTATCAAAGCGATACGCAAACTGCAACAGACATGAGATTTTCTTCCAACAGCAGTGAATTTATTTTTCGCGAACTCTACTTGAACTACAGCGCGAGCAGTGTTAGGCTCAGGCTCGGCAACCAGATTTATGGGTGGGGAACGGCTGACACCTTCAATCCAACTGCCTATTTTAACGCTTATGACTTGCGAGAGTTTGTGTTCAGGGGCGAGGATGAATTTCGATCAGGCAGTCCTTCTTTTTCCGGTATGTTTTTCCTTGAAGATGTCACGCTTGAAACGGTTTTTTCATTTGCCCATAATCCAATGCTTCTTGCAGTTGATGGCAACTTCTGGGCCCTGAATACAAGCTCTCCGTTCTTTTCTGTCATTATTGACAACACCGACGAAAGGGGTATGGGATTTGGGAGGACGGGTTTTGGTGCAAGATTATCCACCAGCCTCTTTCATTCGGATGTTTCCATAAGCGGGTATCACGGGCCTGACAAGGAACCGGTATTTGTGCCCTGGGCTATTGCGCTCAACCCCAACGAAAAAGTGACCGTCATTGTAAAACAACAGCACTTTTTGGTCAGTTATATGGGCCTTGATTTCTCGAAAGCTGTCGGTGATTTTGTCATTCAGTTTGAAGCCGCCTACTCCCCTGACAAATCAGGCCTGGTTGTCCAGAATTCCGACAGACCGGATCAGGTTCATTTTCCTTTTGAGGTTAAAAATTCTTCATATATCGCCTATGCGGCTGGATTTAATTATTTTATTCCTTTGCACAAGCTGCTGAACGGGCATGAAGGGGAATCAGTTTTCACATTCGATTATTCCGGCTCAACATACTTTGACGACGATGTTCTGAGCCCTCTTCTTTCAAACCTGGTCACCCTTCGCTATGATGACAGTTTTTTTGACAGTCGCATCACAGCCTCTGTTACCACTGTTTACCATATTCAAAGCAATGGTTCGATTATCTGGCCTAAAATCGGATATGATTTTCAAAACGGTCTGCTCCTGGAACTTTCTTTTGCTTTTATTGATGGAAAGCCCGATAATGACGAAGAGGTCGACCCAATATTTTATTATTTCAGAAACAATGATCTCCTGATGTGGAAGGTACGGTATGAATTTTAGTAAAACCGGGTTCGCTCATAAATCACTCATGCGTAAGGGGCGTTATCTGTGCACGGTTGTCCTTTTTCTGTCCGTCATGACCGCCTGTGGCGTTCCGGATGAAACAAACTCTTTTTTTGTCTCCGGTACCATCAGCGGGCAGGCCGTTCTCGAAAATATGGATAAACCAATGATGGTTCTAATCGTTAACAGCGACGATTTCGATCGGGTCCAAACAGATCCGGAAAATATCATAATCGATATGATCTCTGTTGATAAAAGCGATCTTTCATTCCGTTTCAACCTTTCGGGCAAAGGGTTTTCGGCAGGAGATGCCATATCCCTGATCGCTTTTACGGACATCAACTACAAAGGTCAAACCCCCTACCCTGACCCTGGTGATTTCATGGGCATTTACATGGATGATGTCTCTCTGTCTACTTCCTACCGGCTGCGGGAAGGAGAAAATGCAGGTCTTCACATCCCTGTGACCCGTGAAATTTTTTCCTTTGAGGCCGCCGTCTCAGGTTCGGTTCAAGCAGGGGGTACAGGGGAATTGGTTTTAATTGCCTATGCCGGAGAGATCAATTCCATGGATCTTACAGAGATGGATTTCAATAATATTGTTGGCTACCAGCGCTTTCAAAAGACCGGCAAATCCCTTGAGTACACACTGTCAATTCTTCCTTTTGGGCAGGACACCCCTATTGACAACGTGTATATCCTGGCATTTCTGGATAAAAATAAAAATGGCCTCCCGGATGCAGGTGATGTCATCGGGTTTCATTCAAATCAAGCAGACGGGCTGCCCACTTTGATTACCATAAATGACGGAATTCAAAAAAATATCGATATTGATATGCGGCTTCCGATCTCAGCGCCATACGGATATGATAAAAATATTGCGGGCTCATTTGAGAAGCCTGCGGGATATGGCTCAGACGATTCGCCGGTGTTTATTATCGTGGCTGCTTCAGACAATCCATCAGACCTTTTCAACAATCCGCTGACGACAATCAAATATTTTTGCAAATTGCCGCCAGGAGAGAATGCCTTCACTCTGAATCTGTCCGGTACCGATCTTGGCCCCTATGATTTTGTGACGGTGATCGCTCTGTGGGACAGGGATTATACTGCCGGATTTCCGAATCCAGGCCAGGGGGATGTCATTGGCTATTTACAGAACAAAACCGATCTGCT
>JAUXCK010000001.1 GCA_030618925.1 Desulfobacteraceae bacterium | reverse complement strand
CAAAACTCAGAATCGAAATTGACAGCATGCCTGCTGACATTGATGAGATCCAGCGAAAAATCGTGCAAACGGAAATCGAACGGGAAGCATTAAAAAAAGAGACGGATCCTTCCTCAAAAGAACGGCTGGCCGTGATAAAAAATGAACTGGCTGTGATGAATGAACAGATAACTGAAATGAAAGCGCACTGGACCAATGAGAAGGATACGATCCAAACCATACGAACCATCAAGGAAGAACTTGAACAACTGCACATAGAAGAACAACAGGCTGAACGGGAAGGAGACCTGGCAAGGGTTGCAGAAATCAGATACGGAAATATCTCGGAACTCAATAGTCACCTGGAGACGGCCAATAAAGATCTTTTGGCACTTCAGTCGGAAAACAAAATGCTGAAAGAAGAAGTAGATGATGAAGATATTGCCGAAGTTGTTTCCCACTGGACCGGAATCCCGGTAGCGAAAATGCTCGAGGGGGAAAAAGAAAAACTGATCAAAATGGAAGACCGTCTGGCCAGGCGGGTCATCGGACAGGAAGAGGCCGTATCCGCTGTTTCAAATTCAGTCCGCCGGGCCCGATCCGGATTGCAGGATCCGAACCGGCCCATAGGGTCTTTCATCTTTATGGGCCCTACAGGTGTTGGAAAAACCGAACTTGCAAAAGCACTGGCAGAATTCATTTTTGACAACGAACAGGCCATCATCAGGATCGATATGACGGAATACATGGAGAAGCATTCCGTTGCCCGGTTGATCGGCGCCCCCCCGGGGTATGTGGGATATGAAGAGGGCGGCTATCTAACGGAAAGTGTCCGCCGAAGGCCGTATGCCGTACTCCTGTTTGATGAAATAGAAAAAGCGCATCCAGATGTTTTTAACGTGCTGCTGCAGATTCTGGATGACGGCCGGATGACCGACGGCCAGGGAAGGACGGTAGATTTTAAAAACACCCTTATTATTATGACATCAAATGTCGGGAGTCAGTTTATTCAGGACCTGGATGCCTCAAACCGTGAAGAAATGGAGGCCGCTGTGGTCAGCGCCCTGCGGGCAAGTTTTAAGCCTGAATTTTTAAACCGGATTGATGAAACCATCATCTTCCACAATCTCACAGAGGCGCAAATCATTGATATCGTCGATATACAGTTTCAACGGCTGGCAAAAAGACTGTCCGATCAAAAAATATCGCTTGAAATTTCTGACAATGCTAAAAAGCTGCTTGCAAAAAAGGGATACGACCCCGCCTTTGGTGCCCGTCCGATAAAACGCGCAATCCAGCAGTATATTGAAAACCCCCTTTCCATGGAAATCCTGAAGGGGACGATTGAACCGGAAACGAGGGTGCTTGCTGAAGTTGAAAAAGATAAAATTGTTTTCAGTGTCCGGCCATAAAATAAAGATCCTGGCCCAGAGGGCATGGGTGTCTTGGCTTCGGAACAACGAAACCACTGTCTTTGGCGCCAGATAGTCCTAATCGTAATCTTAATCGTAATCCAAGTTTCGCACCCTTGAATTGGTGCAAAACTTAAACCTTATGTGTCCCTTTTTATCAAACTGACTGCCAGCAGGCCTCCGCCCAGGACAGCGGTCATACTGCTTATCAGAAACAGGCTTGATGTGCCGACCTGTTCAAACAAAACTCCGTTCAACATAAAACCGGCGGTCAACCCGAGCCCGTAAGAGACGGCGTTGTTCACTGCCTGCCCAAAAGTTTTGGCCCTGGCGGGAATCAGTTTGTCAATATACAGAATACTTGCAATATGAAATGTGCCATATGTGAACGCATGCAACCCCTGCGAAAAAAGGATCACCCAGGGCGATTCCGCAAAAAAAAGAACCCCCCATCGGCAAGCGGCCGCAACAAAGGAAAAAATCAAAATTTTTTCAATAGACGTATATTTGAATAAGGCGTCCGATTTGATCATCACCAGAATTTCAGCCACAGACGCCAGAGCCCATGTGAAACCGATAAACGTCTTGTCATATCCAAAATTTTCGAGATGAATCGAAAAAAACCCATAGTATGTGCCGTGGCTCAGCAGCATCAAAAAAGCACCTCCCAGAAAAATAATCAAGCGAGGCTTCAAAAACCGCCTGATACCGGGAATGAAGGGGGTGCCCTTTTCAGCAGCCACATCCGGAATCCTAAAGGAAAGCATTGCCTGCAGCAAAGAGCCGATCAATATCATCAAAATAATAATTTCAATAGAATAAATGTCGATAAGCCGTCCGAGAACGACAACAATAATAACAAAATTAATGGACCCCCAAACCCTTATTCGGCCATATTGTTTTTTTTTCCTGCCCAGCGCATCCATGGTAATGGCTTCCAGAAACGATATGACCGGAGAATAAAAAATGCCGTAAACAATGCAAATCACGAGCATGGCGTTAAAATCGATTGTGTATAAGAGACACGCCCAGATCACCGAGCTGATCCCATTACAGAAAATATATATGGACCGTCTCATCTGAAACCGGTCTGCCGCCGCCCCCCAGAGCAGGGGGAACACAATCGTTGACACCGTTCTTACGGCAGATAGAATTCCGATCTGAAACCCACTGAATCCAATATGATAGCAGTATAGATTGAAATAGGGTAAAAAAATCCCGAGAACACCAAAATATAAAAAATATTGTGGGCCCAAAACAAAAAAGGGAGAATAATTGTGCTTTTTAATGTCAGCCATACTGAATCAGACTCATATCTCCAATAAATAAGCCAGGTTCTGAATAAGGTATTTACAAACCCCGGCAGTGGTGTTAAATTTTTCAATTGTACCTTATCAGATATTCTATGCAGGAGTCAAAAAATGGATATTATAAAAATTCGGTTTTCCAGTGATTTGGGTGAGTCCGGTTCTGAATTTGAGAAAAACATCAAAGAAATGTTTCACTCCATAAGCCCCATGTTCACATTTTCTGAACACTCATGGAAACCCATGATGGATATTTATGAAACCCCTGACGAAATTTTCATTCTGGCCGAAATGGCCGGGGTGGACAAAAAGGATCTGGAGCTGGAAATCAATACAAAAGCGGTCAAGATATATGGAAATCGCAGCGGGATCCCGCCTGTGGCAAATGCCAGATACTGTCTTGCCGAAATCCAGCATGGCCCGTTTGACCGTATTCTGTTTTTGCCGTCCCCCATTGATACAGAACGTGTGACGGCAACCTATACAAACGGCCTTTTAAAAATCAGAATGGCCAAGCAGAAAAATACAACCCAATCCATACCCATTCAAGACGGATAATGATTTTTCTGGAAGGGTTTTCCATCAACAAGGCTTTTAATCAATTTCTTCGTCCCTGCGGATAAGACATTTCAAATTTAAGCGTTTCGTTATTTTGGAGGTAATCATGGACCAGCAACTGTCAGCGGGTTTTCAACCGGATACGATACCAACGACTCTACCCATACTTCCCCTGTTCGATGTTGTTTGTTTTCCCAAGATGGTGCTGCCGCTTGTGGTGATGGAAAGCGAATCGATCTCATTGATCGACAATGCAATGGAGACAAACCGTATTATCGGTCTCATTTCATCAAAGGAGCCGCAGGGGGCGGAAGAGGGGGTATATAACCCCGAAAACCTTTATACGGTTGGAACGAGTGCTGTCATTCTCAAAATGGCAAAAAGTGATGAAAACAGGGCGCAACTGATGGTCCAGGGGCTCAACCGGTTTAAAATAGACACCTACCTTTCCGGCACACCCTACCTTCAGGCCAATGTGAAACCGATTTCCGAAAAAGGGATGCTTGGCAAGAAGGTTAAAGCCCTTAAATCCAACCTTCTTGACCTCTATAACAATATTGTCAAGCTGTCTCCCAGTCTGCCGCAGGATATCGGATCCATGGCCAAGTCCATTGAAGAGCCCGGAATTCTGGCGGACATGATTACATCCACCCTCAATATCCCTGTCATTGAAAAACAGAAAGTACTGGAAATTCAGGATGTCAAAAAAAGACTCACCCTGGTCACCCGCCTGGTGAACTCCCAGCTCGAGATCCTGGAACTGGGAAGCAAAATTCAGACCCAGGTTAAAGGGGACATGGACAAAAAACAAAAAGAATATTATTTGCGTCAGCAGTTAAAAGCCATCAAGGAAGAACTGGGCGAAACAGATGAAATCAGTGTCGAGGTGGAAGAGTACCGCACCAAAATCAACGAGAAAAACCTTCCTGAAGAAGCCTTGAAAGAAGCGGAACGGGAACTTCATCGTCTTTCCCGCATGCACCCGTCTTCTTCCGAATATACCGTTGCATCCACTTACCTGGACTGGATCACCGCTCTGCCGTGGAACGACAGCACGGAAGATAACCTGGATATAAAAAAAGCACGTAAAATTCTCGATGAGGATCATTTTGGACTTGAGAAGGCCAAAAAGCGCATCATCGAATACCTGGCTGTTCGAAAACTGAAATCAGATTCAAGGGGACCGATCCTGTGTTTTGTCGGGCCTCCGGGAACGGGGAAAACCTCCCTGGGCCACTCCATCGCCCGGGCCCTGGGAAGAAAATTTACCCGCATGGCCCTGGGCGGGGTAAGGGACGAGGCGGAAGTGAGGGGGCACCGGCGAACATATGTGGGCGCACTTCCCGGGCGGATTATCCAAGGAATCCGGCGGACAGAGTCGAACAATCCGGTATTTATGCTTGATGAAATTGACAAGGTCGGCAATGACTTTCGGGGCGACCCATCATCCGCCCTCCTGGAGGTGCTTGATCCGGAACAAAATTTTTCTTTTTCCGACCATTATCTGGATGTCCCCTTTGACCTGTCTAAAGTGATGTTTATTACCACTGCCAATATCCTTGATACAATCCCTCCGGCCCTGAGAGACAGAATGGAAGTCCTGCCGCTCCACGGATACACGGAAGATGAAAAAATCGATATCGCCAACCGTTATTTAATTCCACGCCAGAGAAAAGAGCATGGACTTAATGCCAGGCAGTTAAAAATGACCAAAGGCAGCGTCAGACGTATCATTTCCGGATACACAAGGGAGGCCGGACTTAGAAACCTTGAGCGGGAAATCGCCAATATCTGCCGTGGCGTGGCCAGTCAGATCGCAGAAAAAAAGAAAAAATCAATCGCCATCACCATAGACCATCTTGCTGAATATCTTGGCCCCCAGCGCTTTACTTCCGAGGAAATTGCAAGAACCTCGACACCGGGTGTTGCCATGGGACTCGCCTGGACCCAGGCGGGGGGCGAACTTCTTTTTATTGAAGCCACTGCCATGAAAGGAAACAAGGGCCTGACACTTACCGGACAGCTGGGTGATATAATGAAAGAGTCTGCAACCACCGCATTGAGTTTTATCCGGTCGAATGCCGGGGCCATCGGGATTGATGAAAATTTTTTTAGTACCCGGGATATTCATATCCATGTGCCGGCCGGGGCCATCCCGAAAGATGGGCCCTCCGCCGGCGTCACCATGCTGACCGCATTGTCCTCCCTCTTAACCGGAAAAGCCATTCACAGCAAACTGGCCATGACCGGTGAAATAACATTACGGGGACAGGTGCTTCCGGTTGGCGGTATCAAGGAAAAAGTTCTGGCCGCCCATCGCGCCGGAATAAAAATACTCATTCTCCCGAGCTGGAATAAAAAAGACCTGGAAGATATTCCCAAAAATGTTCGAACCTCTATTAAGTTTCATTTTTTAGATAACATGATGGATGTATTGAAAATCGCGTTAGGCATTGTCCCGCCGAGGTAAATGGATTTTATGAATTTCACAGCAGAAACAAACATATGGTACCCCGGGCTGTTTGTCTGGATGCTGCTTGCTGCATTTTTTGTTGGGTGCTCAAAACCCCCGCCCCCCCCAGCCGCCCCCGGCATGCCAAAACCGTATAAAGTGTTCAACAAATGGTATCAACCCATATCCAGTGCCCAAGGTTTCCAGCAAAAAGGATTGGCCTCCTGGTATGGAAAAAAATTCCATGGTAAAAGAACATCCAATGGTGAAACATATAATATGTATGCCATGACCGCGGCACACAAAACCCTCCCCTTCGAGACCCATGTAAAGGTCAAAAACCTGGATAACAACCTGGAAACCGTGGTCAGAATTAATGACCGGGGGCCTTTCGTCCAAAAAAGAATCATCGATCTCTCCTATACAGCGGCAAAAAAACTGGGTGTTGTCGGGCCGGGGACAGCCCGGGTTGAAATCATTGCGCTGGGCACGCCCAATTCAAAAAAATCCACCCCCTCTTCAACAAACTATATTCCTGTGAACTATGAGAGCGGAAATTTTACCTTCCAGGTCGGCGCATTTAAAGACATCAACAATGCCGAACAGCTCAGAAAAAAACTTGCTGAATCCCTTGAGAATGCCCATATATCGATTTTTAATGACGGCCGGGAAACTTACTACCGGGTTCGGGTCGGAAAATATACAACCCTGCAGCAAATTCTCAAGGATGAAGAGGTCATGGTCCGGAAAGGATTTAAAAACGCCTTTATCGTTGCCGAGTAAATGAATAAAAAAAACCAGGAAAAAATCGTTTTTTTGGACAGGGACGGGGTCATCAACAAGGATTCACCCGACTACATCAAAAGCTGGTCTGAGTTTACATTCCTGCCGGGAAGCCTCGAAGCCATTAAAACCCTGACTCAAAACGAATTTAAAATCATCATTATTTCAAACCAGTCCATTATCAACCGCAAGATGATCTCGGTGCAGGAACTGGATCACATTTTTTCCAGGATGAAAGCGGCCATTGAATCAGAAGGCGGGAGGATTACGGCCATATACTATTGCCCCCATGTCCCGGAAGACAGGTGCCTTTGCCGAAAACCCCTGCCCGGTTTAATCAGACAGGCACAACTCACCCATCATATCGATCTTTCAACAACCGTCATGGTGGGTGACAGCGCCAAGGATATTGAATGTGCTAAACGGGCGGGATGCGGTAAGACCATCCTCGTTAAAACCGGCAACGGCGCTGCAGCTGAAAAACAGCTTGCAGCAGCAAAGCTATTTCCAGATGTTGTTGTTCGGAATCTCCTGGACGCCGCAGACTGGATAATCAACTGATGCCGGTCCATAAATGACTATTTTTCCCGATTTCTCATGTATAGACCGACACTAACTATTGCACGACCCCATAAATGATTACTATTGCCCACAAATGATTACTATTGAAGGACACCTGGAAAGAATTACCTATACCAACGAAGAAAACCACTACACCATCGCCAGGTTCAAAACCGGACACCCGTCAAGTCAAATTACGGTGGTCGGGTACATGGCCGGCATCCGTCCGGGCCAGGGTCTGAAAGTCACCGGATCATGGGAAAATCATCCAAAATACGGCCCGCAATTCAAAACCAGTTCATATGAGGTAACACTGCCCGAGACGATTGACGGCATCAGAAAATATCTTGAATCAGGCCTTATCAAAGGCATTGGCCCCATAATGGCCAGCCGGTTAATTGCCCATTTCAAATCAAAAACACTTGAAATCATAGAGAAAACGCCGAGACGGCTCACAGAAGTGGCAGGCATCGGAAACGCCAAGGCCGCCCTGATCACCGCTTCCTGGAAAAAACACCATTATATTAATGCGTTAATGGATTATCTCCAGTCCCATGGTGTGAAAATCTCCTATGGTGCAAAAATACTAAAGGCGTATGGCGAAGAGGCGATCCATATTATGGAAACTCATCCCTTTCGTCTGGCAGAGGATATTCCCGGTGTCGGGTTTTTGATAGCCGACACCATTTCACAATCCCGGGGGATGCCTGCAAATGACCCGAACAGAATAAAGGCATGCATCCGCCATCTCATTCAACAGTCCGCCAGAGACGGTCATACATTTTTACCCGAGAACCTCCTGCTGCAATATTGTGCTGACACATTTCGGTTGGACCTGGATGATGTTCAAAAAGCACTCCATACCCTGGGTGTTTCAAATGACGTGGTCCTGGTGCAGCCGGATGATCCGAATGAACCCCGGGCAATCTATTCAAAAGACATGCATCTGGCCGAAACCGGCCTTGCAAAAAGGCTGAAGGCCCTGCTGTCGGTACCGGCTGCATTACCGGAGATGGACCCGGAGCAGCTGTCTCACAATGTTTTAAAAAAAATTGCCATCAAGCTTTCCCCGGAGCAGCTCCATGCCCTGGAATCGATCCTGACCCGACGTGTTGCGATCCTCACCGGCGGTCCGGGTACCGGAAAAACCACCCTGATCCGGGCAATAAACGCCACGTTCGAAGCCTTGGGAAAAAAAGTCGTTCTGGCAGCGCCCACCGGCAGGGCCGCAAGAAGGCTGTCCGAAATTGTTAACAAGGAGGCGAAAACCATCCACCGTCTCCTGGGATATAATTTTAGAGACGATAGTTTTGAAAAAAACCCGGGAAACCCCATTGATGCCGATACAATCATTGTCGATGAGGCCTCCATGGTAGACACCGTATTAATGTATCATTTGATCAAGGCCGTGCCATTGACATCGATTCTGATTCTTGTGGGAGATGTTTTTCAACTCCCCTCCGTGGGACCGGGCAATGTTCTCAAAGACATCATCGCCTCGGAAACCGTTCCTGTTTTCTACCTGACGACTATTTTCAGACAGGCCCGGGAAAGTCCCATTATCATCAATGCACACATGATAAGGGAGGGGGAGTTTCCTGACCTGAATCCCCGGGAAAGCGGAGAAGAACTTTCAGAATTCTATTTTATTGAAAAACACACGCCAGAGGCGGTGGTGGCAACCATTGTCAAATTGTGCTCCCGATCCATACCGGATCGGTTTTACCTTGATTCAATGAAAGAAATTCAGGTACTGACCCCTATGCATAAGGGTGAAGTGGGGACATTGAACCTCAACAAAGTGCTTCAGCAGGTGTTAAACAAAAATCCAACCCGGTTAAAAGGGTTGGGATATGTTTATAAAATCGGGGATAAAGTGATGCACCTGAAAAACAATTATCAAAAAGACGTATTTAATGGCGACATTGGCATCGTTGATGCCATTGATGAGGAAACCCGTGAGGTCGCCGTGGATTATGACGGAAGAACCGCCATCTATGAACCGGAAGAAATGGATGAACTCTCTCTTGCCTACGCCATTTCCATTCACAAATCTCAGGGCTCGGAATACCCGGCTGTTGTTGTCCCGCTGATGACCCAGCACTACGCGCTGCTCCAACGAAACCTTCTCTATACGGCCATTACAAGGGGCAAAAACCTTGTTGTCCTTGTCGGGACAAAAAAAGCATTTGCCATCGCCCTCAATAACGATAAACCCCGAAACCGTTTTTCAGGCCTTGACCAAAAGCTCAGGAAAGCCTAGAAGTGTTTTTAAAAAATTCTAATGCTTTGGCATTGACTTTCTCTGATGGTATTGGTAAGTTCCCTGCGGCTCATGGCTTGCACCGGTTTTCACAAAAATAGTTATCGTCAAAGGAGAACTCTATGTCTACAATAATGAAATCATTGGTCCTAATGGCCGGCATCAGCATTTTAACCTTGTGGGTTACCGGCAGCGCCCTGTATGCCGGTACCGAAGTAGAGGATGTCATCAAAATGGAAAACAAGGCCTATCCCGAGCACAAAAAAAGTATTGTCATGTTTTCTCATAAAAAGCACACCGAGGCGTACAAGGCAGGATGCGGCGAGTGCCACCATGATGAAAAGGGAAAACCCCTTGCGAATCTGAAATTGGGCGATGATGTCCAAAACTGTATTGAATGCCACGCCAAGCCCGGCGAACGGCCCAAGGGAAAAGGGGCGCCAAAACTTTCAAAAGAAGAACGGCTGGACTATCACGCTGAAGCCATCCACTACAACTGCAAAGACTGCCATAAAAAATTCAATAAAGAAAAGGGATTTAAATCAAAAGATAAGGGCGCGGCACCGGTCACCTGCAAACAGTGTCACCCCAAGAAAAAATAATCGTATCCACCACCGTCATTTACAGAAAGGGCCGGCATCCTCATTCAACGATGCCTGCCCTTTTTTTATATGCCAATGCATTCCGCACAAGGGCGGGTGCCCAGGCCGGCGTGCCCAGGGCATGAAGGTGGGTGTAGCTGGCCAGAACATTTTTATAACAGATCCCGTCTCTTTTGTTCTGAAATCCGGTTCCCCTTGTGGTGGAAAAAACCATGTCCCGGTCCTGCCCCCGCCACTCAACGATGGTTGAATACCGGAACTCGTGTCCCCTGATTTCCGTGCCCACGTCAAAATAGGGATTGGCTGTATCAACGGTTGATATCGTATACCCGTGGCCCTGGGGCCTTTTTGACAATCCAAAAACGATGGGCAGTATGCCGGTCATTTGATAGGATTTGCCCGCCATGATCAATCTTTCACCCAGGTACATGAGCCCGCCGCATTCTGCATAGACCGGAAGACCCTGCTCGACGAGCGATTTGACATCCTCCCGGAATTTCAGGTTTCCGGCAAGTTCCTGTGCATGGGTTTCCGGGAACCCGCCGCCAATATAAAGCGCATCAACCTGCGGAAGCGACTTTTGCTTGAGGGGGCTCACAAACACGATTTCCGCACCAGCGTTTTCAAGGGCCTCAATATTACTGGGGTAGTAGAACTGAAATGCCGAATCCCTGATAACACCGATCCTTGGGGCCGTATCTTCTGTTATACGGCTTTTCTTTTCAGGGGGGGGTGGAAACAATGCTGCTTTTTCCCCCCCGAAGAACGGTTTTACCGCCTCCCCGGCAATTTGAAACAGCGCAGAAAGGTCTGTATGCCTGGACACGATGCCGGCAGCCGCTGTAATAGACTCTTTTGCCCATTTATGTTCAGGTGTGGGCACAAGCCCCATGTGCCGTTCCGGAAAATCCGATCGGGTCAGTTTGGGAATGGCCCCAAGAACTGGAACGCCGCTATGATATTCTATGCTTTTTCGAAGAATATTTTCGTGCCTTGCACCCGCCACCCGGTTCAGTACAACGCCTTTAATCTGAACGTCTGGATCAAAATGAATCATCCCCGACACCACCGCTGCCATGGTACGGGTGGTCTTTGTACAGTCGACGCACAGCACAACCGGCAGATCCAGCAATTTTGCAATTTCCGCCGTGCTCGTCCGGCTTTCAACGGCAATGCCGTCGTAGAGACCTCGATTCCCCTCGACAACTGCAACATGGGAATTTAAGCTGTGTGTATGATAGGAAAGTTGAACCTTGTCCGGTTCTATCAGAAAGGAGTCTAGATTGTAGCAGGCCTGGCCGGCCGCAAGAGCCAGCCAGCCAGCATCTATATAATCCGGACCCTTTTTAAAGGGGGCGACAATTTTTTGAGATGCCAGCCAGGCAGCAATGATTCCAATACTAAGGATGGTCTTTCCATCCCCACCCCGCAGGGCTGAAATCACTATGCCGGGAACAGCCATGTGTTATTGTCGCATTAAAGATTATCTCAATGAAAATGACACGTCAAAACTGCGGTGACTATTCTTCGTGTTCAGCCCCAGCCTGTTTACCGGTACCGGGAAGCCCGTACATGGAAGTACTCCCGCTTGACCAGTACTCCAGGGCCTGGTCCACGACCATTTGAGTAATATACTTCTTTGCTACCCTGGGTTTGAGTTCAAGAATTTTAGCAAGATCATTGAAGTAGAATTTTGATTTGGTTTTCAACTTTTTGGTGAGCGCGGTTACGATTTTTTCCTGCGCTTCTGCCTGTTCCATGAGGGTACTCCTTTATATCGTGTCTATCGTGCAGGGAACACGGATGTGTTCCCTGCACAGATTCAATCCTATTAGAACTTAAAGTTGGTTGTCTGGCGCCATGTGAAATAAGCAGGATCACGGAAGTCATCGATCAGATGATGCGTAAAATCAAGTTCGCATTTGTCGAAAAACCTCTCCCATCCAATTCTTTCCGCCCAGTCTCCCAACCGTTCATACTTGTTGGCATCTTTCGCATATGCCTCGACCATCTGGTTGATCACTTTTGTCATGGTCGGCCAGCGCGGCGTCTCATTTTTAATAAATGCAACCACCACCTTGGAGAACTTGGGTGCGCTGATCCGGTTAGACACCTTTCCACCTGCCATGAGGACGATTCCGTCTCCTTCAGTGTCTGCAAGGGGCATGGACGGGCACATGGTGTAGCAGTTTCCGCAGAACATGCACCGTTCAT
This sequence comes from Desulfobacteraceae bacterium, assembly GCA_030618925.1. Lineage (GTDB taxonomy): Bacteria > Desulfobacterota > Desulfobacteria > Desulfobacterales > SURF-7 > JAUXCK01. The sequence continues at coordinate 17,482 of JAUXCK010000001.1, read as the reverse complement.
TTTTTACCGCAACACTTTTGACCTCGGTTCCCTTAAAATCAACTTTGGCCGGTTTGATGGCCGCAGTCGGGCAAGCTGCGATGGCCAGGGGAATCTCACACATCTTGTCAAGATACTCGTGGTCCAGCAGCGGCGGTTTACGGTGATACCCCAGAATGGCAATATCAGAGCAGTGAACGGCGCCACACATGTTCAAGCAGCAGGCCAGGGAGACACGCAATTGTGCCGGCAGCCGCATGTCCTGGAAATCTTTGAACAGGTCGTCCATTGTGGCCTTAACCGGACCGGATGCATCTGTTGCCGGTGTGTGGCAATGAATCCATCCCTGGGTGTGTATAATATTCGTAACCCCGGCACCGGTTCCGCCCACAGGGAACTTGTAGCTGCCGGCATCAAATTTCCGGCTTTCAAGGTCCTTTTTCAGGGCATCGGCCTTGTCCTTGCTGTCCACCATAAACTCGATGTTGTTCCTTGTGGTAAACCGGAGATATCCGTCGCAATATTTTTCCGAAATCTCGCATATTTCGCGGATATGAGTGGTACTCATCAACCGGCAGCCACCGACCCTTACCGTAAACACCTCATCGCCTGTTTCTGAAACATGGACCAGAACACCGGGTTCCAGAATCTCGTGATATAACCATTTACCCTTGTTCTTCGCAATAATCGGAGGGTAAAATTCATCGTATTTTCTCGGACCGATGTCTGACATCCTGTCTTTCATCGGTTCGCTTGGATCGTAACCTGAAGATATAAAAGCCATTGTTTTTACCCCCTATCTTTTATGATGTTTTCTGAATTCATCGATATCGCGTTCCCATCCACCCTCAACCTCATCTTCTTTCCAGAAAATGTAGGGGTTGGACCGCGGTTCCTGAACCATTTGAGGAACGGCATCTACGCCCAACACCTCAATCATCCTCTGAAAACCCTGACGCTTCATCAATTCGCCGAGCCGCTCACGGTTTTTGCCCTCTTCCATCCACCAGTCCCAAATCGGTTCGATGACATTGTCCTTGATCTCATCATAAGGATCTTCAACCTTTATAAACGGCACGATAAGACTTCCCATCTGAGCACCGTCAAGGATCGGGGCCTTGGCTCCTGCCAGAATGGAGCATCCCCTGTCATTGCCGATCCTCAGGGCCCTTGGCATGACATTGATGCAGTGCATGCAGCGGGTGCATTCCCTATCGTTGATATAAAGCTTACCCTTTTCATATTTCATGCACTTGGTCGGACAGAGGTCCGTGACCTCTTTCTGAATATCAAACGGCCCCCAGTCACGCCCGGCGTGGGCGCCGCCATTGGGCGGAAACTCTCCGCCCACATAGGCGTTTACGGCTTCTGCGTCTATTCTGATTTCATCCCGCCATGTGCCCACAAATGCCAGATCTGACCGGGCAATGGATGCCACACAGCAGTTGGGGCACCCATCGAATTTAAACTTGAATTTATAAGGAAACGCCGGACGATGCAATTCATCCTGGTAGTCTTGGGTAAGTGTATAACAAAGCGCATTCGTATCATAACACGCATATTCACAACGCGCTGTGCCGATACAGTCAGAAGGCGACCTGAGGTTTGACCCTGACCCGCCCAGATCCTGATTCATATTGTGGGACAGCTCATAAAAAATCTCCTCGAGCTGCGGCGTTGTTGTACCAATAAAAATAATATCCCCGGTTGACCCGTGCATGTTGGTAATGCCGCTTCCGCGGAAATCCCAGAGGTCGCACAATTGTCTCAGGTATTCCGCCGTATAAAATTTCCCGGACGGATGATTGATACGCATGGTGTGAAAGTGCGCAACGCCTGGGAACATCTCGGGTTGATCGCAATACCTTCCAATAACACCACCGCCATAGCCAAATACCCCCACGATTCCACCATGCTTCCAATGTGTTCGTTTGTGCTTGAACGACAGCTCAAGAACGCCCAGAAGATCATCTACAACATCAACCGGAATCTGGAATTCAACGCCTTTTTCATTTTTTGCCCGTTTTTCAGCCTCTTGTTTGAGGTCGGACACAAAACTCGGCCATGGCCCAGATTCAAGCTGATCCAACAAAGGTGTTTCATGCTTTGCCATTTCTTACCTCCATTTATTAAAATTTTCTCAACCTAAAAACCACTAATGATCTAATCTATCCGCTTATTTATAAAATTCAATTCCGTATTGCTCTTTATATAATCTTTAAAATCATACCGGCAGGCAAAGGAAAAGCCCGAATATGACCGGGTATGACGGCTGTCAAAAGACTAAGTTAGCGAATATAAAATTAAACATTATGTTTGTCAATAGAAAAGGAACACTTTTTGGGCCGTTCATGGAACCCAAAAACAACCCCTATTATAATGTCCCGCATCTTGGGTTTGACCCATAGAATGGACCTCTATATTGTATTATTGTTCAAAATCCAGACACACCCCTACCTGTTTTTTACCGCAGGAATCAAATCATGAATATGCCTCTCCAGGTTTTTCTTTATCACCGGAACCTCTGGCGCCAGGAGGGGGTAAGCTTTCACAATATCTTCTGCGAGATCATATAGATCCTGTTCATTATAGGTGGACAGATAATATTGAAAGCAGTCAGAAAGGGGAACCGGTGTCAACCTGATCTGCGGCTTTGATGCCAGGCTGGTGAAGAACCCTTCCACAGTCCCCTGGATCGCTGTGTCGTCAGACCACACGACTTCACCGACGCCATCAATTCGATCAAGGCGCGTTCTAATGGAAAGATTCAGAAAAAAAACAAGCATGGCCTCCAGTATGGACTGAAGATCCTGATCATTTTTTTCCATATCGGTTTTTTCAAGGGGAGACAATACGCTTCGAACGGTGACAAGCTTTAAATCCACCCGGTTGTCCTGAAGGGTTAAAACAAAATCCCCGGCTGCATGGTGCCAGGGATATATTTGCTCAAATGTCTCAGGGTTGTAATAATAAGTCAGAATCCTGGCTGCCTCCTGGTACAGCGCTCTTGTTTGATCGTTTGATAAAAAATAACTGCCCTTTGCAGTATCCCAGACAATGATTTTTTTACCACCGTCCGGGTGCTGGGTGTAATGAAATTCACTATAATTTTCAAACCATTGTCCGAGAAACAGCTTGATTTCAACGCCGCTGCCTGCCTGAACCTCATCCCTTGCATACACTTTGGGGATAAAAGAAGGCGACATTTTATCGCCCAGCTTTTTCAATAGACCGTATTCTCGTTCAATGCTCTCCCTGCCGGAATCAGACACAGCTGCATTGACCACGAATTGAACCGCCCGATCTCTTATTTTTGTTTTAATTCTTGAGGGATGGTAGAATGCCCCGTGTTTTTCCAGAATCACATGGATGTCTTTGATCTCCTGGTTCGTGACGCGGGTCTGTAAATGTGAGGCGGCAGCGGTCAACAGGGGGTCAAACCGGTTTTTTTCAAGGAATTTTCGGATGGCGTGAAAATAGTCCCCATAACTCACGGGGGTACCGGCTGTTTTCTGCTGATTGTTCCGGCTGACGGGTATGGCGTCCCCCCAGATTTTGTGGTTCTGTGTGATGGGCGTTTCTTCAGAGAACAAAAAAAATTTAAACGGGTCATTTGCCATGTCAACCGTAATAGCGTCCTTCTACTTCCTGTGAGGTGCCAGCTCTTTCAATATCTCGGGATTGACATCATACCCAAATTCAACCGCCCGATCACAATGTTCAATCGCTTTATCATATTTCCCCTGTTCCAGATACCCGATGGCCAGGTTATTATGGGCGATGGCAAAATCAGGTTCAATGCTCAGGGCCTTTATATTTGCCTGAATACTTTCTTCCACCAGGCCTGTCATCAAATAGGCATTGGCCAGTGTGGTGAATGCCTGAACAAAATTTGAATTAAACGCAATCGCCTTTTTAAGGGCCGTAATCGCCTCATCTATATTTCCTTTTTGAAGCTGCACAAACCCGATATTCCCATAGCCTTCGGAAAATCCGGCCCTGGATTTTACGGCTCTCTGGTTCCAGTCCAGGCAACCGTCAAGATCTCCGCGCTGAAGGCAGATGCCGCCTACCTGAACATAGGCTTCGGCAAGAGTCGGGCTGCATTCAATGGCTTCGAAAAGCACCTTTTCCGCTTCATCATATTTTTTCAGTCCAAGCAGCCCAATCGCCAGGTTGTAATGGGATGTGCCGCATTCCGGATTGGATGCCACAGCCATCCGCTGCTGCGCGATATATTCCTCTACATTTTTTGATTTTCCCATAATATTTTCCTAAGATGTTTTCCTAAAAATTTTCTGTTTACTTTTAAATTGATTAATATTACCCTTTCCGTACCAGACCATCTAAGAACAAGGGTTTTCGTTCAGACACTAACCATATAAACCTTTATAAATAATGTGACCTGTTTTTTTTGTCAAGAAAAAACAGAACAGCCTTGCCCTGCATTTTTTATCATTCTTTGGACTTCTGATGTCGGACAAAACCAGGTAAAGGGCTCAAGTTTAGAATTATCATTATAAAAGGAGGCATCATGATCAAGGGTTCCTTTACGGCTCTGATTACACCATTTATTAATAATACGATAGATTATGACGGACTCGACCGACTTTTGGAATTCCAGATGGTGAACAACATCACCGGGATTCTGGCTGTGGGAACAACCGGTGAGAGCCCGACACTGGGATGGGATGAGCACAACCGGATTATTGAGATCACGGCACAAAAAACAAACGGCAATTGTATGTGCATTGCAGGAACCGGAAGCAACAATACCCGTGAATCCCTTGAAGCCACCCGGCATGCAGCAGAAGCAGGCGTGGACGCGGTCCTTCTGGTTGACCCCTACTATAACGGCCCGAGTTCTCTGGAAATCCGCAGGGAATATATCCAACCCATTGCGGCGTCTTATCCGGACATTCAAATAATTCCGTATATTGTTCCGGGCAGAACCGGGGCCCAGATGCTGCCCGAGGACCTCGCCCTCCTCTCAAAAGAAGTTCAAAACGTCCAGACCGTCAAGGAAGCCACCGGCAATCTGGAAAACATGAGACGCACCCGCACCTGCTGCGGCACACATTTTTCCATTTTGTCCGGAGATGATGAGATGACGTTCCAGATGATGACCGATCCTGATATATCGGCTGCAGGTGTTATTTCCGTGGTGTCGAATATTGCCCCCAAAGCAGTGGCTGAATGTGTCCAACGCCTTGAGGACGGTGACCGCGTTGGTGCGGAAAAAATCAATGCCGCACTTGCGCCGCTTTACCGTATTGTGACTATAAAAACAAAAGAAACCACACCTTATGGTGAGGTTGAGTGCAGGGCCCGAAATCCCCTGGCCATAAAAACCCTGATGTCCATTCTGGGGCTGCCCTCCGGGGGGTGTAGACAACCGGTGGGAAAAATGACGGAAAAAGGGGGGGACACGGTGGTTGCCGCCGCAAAAAAAATTCTGTACGAAACCCCTGAAATACTGCAGCCTGCGGCCGAATTTTTTAACATCGACATTGAGGATCGGTTAAATGATCCGATCTATAGGAAGGGATTGCACTATGGCGCTTACTAGTTCCCATCCATAAATGACCCTTTCCCGCATTTATGAATTGGGAACTGCAAAATGTCCAAAAACGATTTGAGGAGGGGTCTTAACCTGTTTCACCGCCCTTCTCCGTCTGCCTTTTGGTCGCTGCATCTTGATTTACTTTGAAATTCCCGATTTTATAAAACACCCATTTCATCCATTTAAAACCAAACGTTAAAAGCGCTGTTTCATCTGTCCTGAGTTTTTCAATCTCGGCGTCATCAATATCATACAGGCTCAAGAACGAGCTGTTAAAAACAAACTCTCTGAACTGGTCAATATCATAACTGGTTGTAAAAAACATCTTTTTGCTCTGTTCCGTCAGCCGTACATTCTTTGGGAAGGACCGCTTTCGAACCACCAGATCGGTCCACCCGGCATTAATGTCATCATGAATATCGACGCCCTGATCCTTGCGCCATTCTGTGACCGACCATTCTTTTTCCTCTTCAAAGCCAAGACAATGGGGTTCATTCACAAAAAAATAGAACCCTTCCCCATCCGCACCTTCCTTATGGCTCAGCGAAGCAACGCCCAGGGGGTAGTACCGGCAGGTGGTGGGCCTGTCCTCATAAACCATGCATCCATCTTCCTTCACAAAAGGACAGGATTCCAGTTCATCATCCAGAAGTTTCAGTGTCACAACCGGCAGATCCGTTTTCTCCAGGAGCTGTGGAACGGTATAAACGGCCAGAAATTCCCCGGAAGACAACCCCAGACGGTTCTTGAGCCTGACGATGTCATAGGGCGTTAAAATAATATTGATCCCTCTGCAGCAAGTGGTGAAGCATTTGACCCCCTTGTGGCAACGAAATCGGAATCTGTTCTCCGGCCCGAATTTTACAGGTTCTATACCGGCCTCATTCTCAGGTAAATCCATGTTTCACACCTCCCCCTTTGGATAGATTTCTTTCTGTTGGGAAATAGTAATCATGCATCGCTATATTGTCAAACAATTCAAAAGAATGTCAGATGTTTTGACGGAAGCCGGTATGAATGCTTGACGATTAAAAAAAATTGATCTATTGAATACTATCATTCAATTTTCGCCTGTACGCCTTTTGGGAAAACCAAACCAGGCCAATTTATTCCATAAATTTGGAGGGAGTTGTGAAACTGAAGATTCAAAAAACAGAAACGTTGAAACCACGCCCAAAGGATTCTGAACTCAGTTTTGGGACGTTATTCACCGACCATATGTTCAATATGGATTATCATCCTGATAAAGGGTGGCACAACCCGAGAATTGATCCCTATCATGCCATCGAGATGGACCCGTCAACCATGGTCCTTCATTATGGCCAGGCGATTTTTGAAGGCCTGAAGGCCTACAGAACCGAAAGCGGTGACATACAGCTTTTTCGTCCCAGGGAAAATTTTAAGCGCTTCAACCAGTCTGCACGGGTCATGTGTATCCCTGAAATCGATGAAGACCTTGCTCTGGATGCGTTAAAACAATTGTTGATCATTGAAAAAGAATGGGTCCCCCACTCTCTCGGGACCTCTCTGTATATCCGGCCCACCATCATTGCCATGGATCCCTTTTTAGGTGTTCGAGCCTCCCACACCTATCGATTTTTCATCATATTGTCACCGGTGGGGGCCTACTATTCAGAAGGCTTCAACCCGGTCAAAATCTGGGTAACAAAGGATCATGTCCGGGCGGTCCGCGGTGGTGTGGGATATGTAAAGACCGCCGGCAACTATGCAGCCAGTCTTTTTGCAGGAGAACTGGCCAGTAAAAACGGATATACACAGGTCCTATGGCTTGACGGGGTTGATTTAAAGTATGTGGAGGAGGTCGGCTCCATGAATATTTTTTTTCTCATAGACGACGAATTGATCACGCCGAATCTCCAGGGCAGTATTCTGCCCGGCATTACCCGGGACTCCATCATTAACCTGGCAAAAGTATGGAATATGAAAGTTTCTGAACGCCGAATCAGCATTGACGAGGTGTTTGAGGCCCACAGCGCAGGAAAGCTGCAGGAGATTTTCGGGACAGGCACAGCTGCGGTGGTTTCACCGGTGGGGGTCATTAAATACGAGGATAAAATTATTCATATCGGCACCGGCGAAGTGGGTCCGGTAGCCAATAAATTTTTTGCGGCCCTGACGGATATTCAATATGGCATGAAAGACGCCCCGGAGGGTTGGATTGAAACGATCGCCCCATCACTTTAGCCACTCAAATGCCGGCCGATATTTTCCCGCCCAACGACGCCTTGCGGAAAATTCCCCGTTTCTGGATGAACACGAACCAGGAATTTCCTGTGGCTGAAAACCGCTTTTTTTGATAAAATAAATTTTTTTTTGACCCTGCGCTAAAACAAATTATTTTGTAACCTGCTTAACTTACTTTATATTTTTATTCGCTTACGTAGTTATACGGATTATACGTTAGGTAGTTATACGGATTTACACCTGCATTTAACCCTTTTAAAAAGAGATAGTTGTACTTTTTTTACAGAAAAGGAGATTGAAAATGCAGCCTCAAGCCCTCACCGAATATGATAAAGGAATCGCTTATGAAGTCCCGATCATGATCGCCAAGGAGGACACTGAATTTTATCACCCGGCCAGGATGTATAATTTCGGTGGAAAAAACATGTATTTCGAATCCGCCTTTGATGCGCGACCAGGATCAGACATTCATATCCAGATGGACGATTGCTCGCAAAACGGTATTGTGATTGGAGAATCCAGGAACTACCGTGCCAAAGTGATGCGGTGTCGAGAGATACTGGACAACTACACATTTTACTACAGGGTAAACGTTCAAATTGCAGAACAACACTGATCTGAGCCGGCCATTATTAATGCTTTACCGCCCCGGTTTATTCACTGCTGCATTTATCCGTTTTCTTTATTATTAACTAAAATGGTGATGATTTTTTTGATAACCCTTACCGCCCTGTTGCCATGAATTCTGCAAGCACCTGCACCGGCGTGCCCCCCGCCTTCAAATTCTAACAGCATCCGCCCCACATTTACCTTGCAATTTCGATTAAAAATACTGTGCCCGACACTGATCCGGATCATTTCCCTGTCATTGTCATCAAATCTTATTTTTACATTAACGATGGAATCCGGAAACAGGGAATACACCAGAAATCGATTCCCGGGGGGTTCGACATCAAAAGATCTGAAATCGGTAACAGACACATGCTGATTCATGGTCGTATTGTTTATCAGGATGGCTTTATACGCTTGATTTTCTTCTATCACCGCCCTGCACCGCCGGGCAACATCCGGGTCTTCGAGAATGACGGGAATTTCTTTTGTCTGCAATAGATCAACAAGTCTGTTCCAAAAGGGTTCATCCTGCTTCTTGTGGGGGGACAGGGTCATTGACAGCAGTACATATGGGTATTCTTCAGGATGGACGACTTCATCCATCGAAAGGTCTGCTGAATCAATTTTATCTGTTTCCCTTATCAGTTCACTGTAATCACGGACTAGTTTATCCCTGTAATGATCGTAAACAACCCCTGCAGCAGAGGGCGCTATGCTGAAGGCGCCATTGAATGGTTTGTCCAGTTGATTTGAATAATGGTGATCAAACCACAACAAACAATTGTCGCTGTACGGCAAATTTGCGATAATATCACCAGGCAGAATATCCACCCGTCCCTTCTGTATGTCATCCGGCCCCACCCATTTTATGGGTGTGTGGATGTGTAATGCGTCAAGCAAAAGTACCGCACAGACAATGCCGTCAAAATCAGGTCGGGTAACAATCCTCATCTTTTTACCTCAATAGAGCTCTCTCCTGCCGGGTCGCCGGGATAACACCCGAACTAAAATTTTGAACTGCAGGGACCGATCTGCCGGCCGGTAAGGGCCGAACCAGGATAATGACACCCCCTATGGGTTAATATCCTTGCTCAGCTGATGATAAAGCGTCATCACCTTATTGACATAATTCTTTGTCTCGGAATAAGGGGGTATCCTGCGATATTTACCGACGGCCGTCGGGCCTGCGTTATAGGCGGCCAGGGCCAGGGGAAGTTGTCCATCAAACCGTGTAAGGAGCGTCTTTAAATACCAGCTCCCCCCCATGATGTTTTCCCTGGGATTAAAGGGATCATTTATGTTCAATGCACTCAAATTTTCCGGCATAATCTGCATCAGGCCCTTGGCTCCTTTTTTTGAAACCGCCCGGGGATTAAAGTTTGATTCCACTTTAATCACCGCCTTTAACAGTGAAAATGAAATGCCGTGCTTTTTTGATGCCTGATAAATATAACCATCATATTTATTTGATGACGCTGCTGGTTTCTGTAAGACATATGATCCCAAAGTGGTTTTTAATGCATATGAATCTGAGGGTTTAGCAGATTTTTCCTTTAAATATATCTGATAGCCGGATGAAACAGGCACATTTGTAAAATGGAGGACGCCATTGCTGTCGATGTACCGGTAGATATCCGCATGGGATCCCCAAACCAGCCCAAAGAGGAATAGTAATGTCCATACAGCTGTTTTTAAATTTCGAATCATTTCTGGAATGAATATATTTTACAAATGGTTGCGTGTCTGAAACCAATTAAAATTGTGATGACTTCGAATGACTTTATTTACCACCTGCTATTTTACCACAAAATGAAATTTTTTTAAACGTGTGAAAAAAAAACATTAAAAAAGATCCAGTTGTACATGCTTCTCTTTTTTCTGTTTTTTTTTGCTCCTGGCCCGTGATTTTTCATGGGACCGCAACCCTTCTTCAATATACTCAACAAACGGCGACAGGTCTCTGTCCTCACTCTTTCCGTAAATTTTTCTTTTTTTCGCATACGTCAGGTACAGATTTTCTCTTGCACGGGTCATGGCCACATAAAAAAGACGATTTTCTTCATCAATATCCTGAACCCCTGCTGGTGACCGTTTATATGGAATAAACCCATCCTCACAGCCCACGATAAAGACAACGGGAAATTCCAGTCCTTTTGCAGCATGCATGGTCATTAAGGCGACTTTTTCAGCCTTAAATTCATATGCATCTGTTTCTTCCTGAAGGGAAATCATTTCAAAAAACCCGGCAGGGTTTTCAGCATATTTTGATGCTGTCTTGATCAGGCGGGAAAAGATGTCCTCTATTTTTGAATCAATGGTGAGTGCTTGCCCTAATTTTTTGATATTTTCTTTTAAAAATATCAGTTTTTGTTCAACACTCATGGATTTCATCTGTTTTTCAAGTGTTGACACATCCTCAAACACCCCCTCAAATTTCTGCTGCTGCACCTTGCTTAATCCCTGTATTGCGTGGCCGCCATCCTGGAATAATACATCATTTAGGGGAATATTTTTTTCAAAACACCTTTCTTTAAACACATCAACCGTTTTTTTCCCGACGCCCTTCCCCCTGGTTTGAATCACTCTTTCGAGGTCTGAATAGGTTCCCCGCCGACACACAATCTTCAAAAACGAAAGAAGTTCCCGTATCCCTTTTTTTGAATAATAATTTTCCCTGCTGACCACCTGATAGGGGATGCCTGCTTTTTCAAACATTTCTGCAAAAACAGGCGCTTGGGCTTTTGTGCGATAGAGCACGGCAAAATCCGAAAACCCCCTGTCCCCGTCCCCATCCGAATCATCTATTTTGTCAAAATCGATTGAATATAATCCTAGCCCGCCGATCATACTTTCTATCATCTTCCCAACCGCCACGGCTTCCGCCTTTTCGGATTCCTGCTCAAGAACGGTAATGGTTTTTTTTCCATCTATTCCAGAATACACCCTGGATCCGGAAACACTGACATGCTGATCACTGATGATCTGATGTGATGCTTCGAGAATGGTTTCCGTGGAACGATAATTTCGCGTCAGATTGATGACCCCGGCCTCTGGATAATCCTCTATAAACTGGTTGGAATAGCGAACATCAGAGCCTCGAAACCCGTAAATAGACTGATCCGGATCACCGATCACACAGATTTCTTTGTCTGCAGAAGCGAGGGCCTTGACAATGCGATACTGCCCCAGATTCAAATCCTGGTATTCATCCACAAATATATATTTAAAAAGATCCTGATATGTGAAAAGAACTTTTTCGCTGGACTCAAAAAGTTTTACAACCTTAAAAATCAAATCCTCAAAATCATAGGCCTCCTGCAGGGAGAGCTGCTTCTGATACACCTCATATACCTGGCGCAAAAGGGCGGCATCACAGCCCCCTTGGGCAGCAATTTTTTCAAGATTATCTGTGGGGCCAAGAATCTGTTGTTTTGCACTGACGATCGCATTTGTAAAATTGTGTTTTGCCGGAATAGACACACCTGTTTTTTTCTTTACATGCTTTACCGCCCCGTCAATGAGAGTGGCCCGATCATTCTCGTCAATGACAACACGCCCGGCATGACGGTCCAGTGATTTTAATATCCGAAAGCAGAGGGAATGGAAGGTGGTTGCATAAGGCATCAAGTCCAATGCCCCCAATAACAACTCGAGTCTCTCTCTCATTTCCTGTGCGGCTTTATTTGTAAATGTGACGGCAAGAATATGGCCCGGGTCAACACGCCTTTCTTTAATGAGGTGAGCGATTTTATGGGTCAGGGTCAATGTTTTTCCCGTACCTGGTCCGGCAACGATCAGAAGCGGTGTTCCTTGATGTTGAACTGCCTTCTTCTGCCGGCTGTTAAGGTAAGCTGCTGCCTTCGCGTTTTGGGGCCGTTTATTTTTTAATGGACTTTTTGTTACCCTGTGTTTTGGTGTACGGCCCCTGTCGTGGGTGTTTTCAACTGCTTTTTTTGGGGGGGGTCCGGGATTGATAAAAAGCGGTCTCTGGCCCTCCAGCGCCTGTCGTTCTTCTTTGGAAAAAATTTGAATCTTTCCGAATTCTCCATCAAAACCCGGGAAAAGGGTAATTCTATTCTGACGTATTTTGTTTATCGCTTCTCCCAGCAGGGGGATTCCAGCCAGATGAAGTTCCTCTATAGAACGCGTTTGCAATATTCCAAATTCCGGACCGAGGGTTTCCAGGGCGGTGTTGTAGTTTTTCTGCACCTTTTTGGATTTGGGTCCCACTTTTAATATTTCTGAAAGAATCTCTGTTAGCGGTATAAGCGTTTCATACGGATGATATTTTTCCGGTGTTTCATTGTGGGGCCGGTCCGCCAGTTCCTCAACACGATACAGCACGCCAAGCGTCAAACCCCTTCCACACACCGGGCACTTCCCGCTGTTTTTCATGGATTCTTCCGGGGATAAGCGAACCCCGCATTTTCTGTGCCCGTCAAGATGATATTTTCCCTCTTCCGGGTAAAATTCATAGGTCCCTCTGAAATGGTGAGGATCACCGGTTTCCATGGCCGATTTTATGGCTGCATATTCAAGATCCGTATTAAAAAGAGTGGCTTCACGGCCAAGCTTGGATGGGGAATGGGCGTCAGAATTCGATATCAGCGTCAGTCCATCCAGCATGGAAACCCTCCGGTTCATCGCCGGGTCTGATGACAATCCGGTTTCAACAGCAAAAATGTGAGGTGTGAGATCCTCAAAACATTCTTCAATGGAATCAAAACCGGATTTTGAACCCAGTACTGAAAACCAGGGCGTCCAGATGTGTGCGGGTACCAGAAATGCCCGGGAAGAAATTTCAAGCACAATGTCAAGAAGGTGCTTGGCATCCAGACCCAGTATCGGTCTGCCGTCTGATTTAATATTTCCAATTTTATCAAGCCTTGAAATCAAACGCTCTGCTGCATCAAGATCCGGCATAAATACGAGATTATGATTTTTTCTGGTTCGCCCATTTTTTTTGTAAATATTGCTGATTTCAGATACCAGCATGAACCGGACCGATCCCCGGCATGTGGGGGGTATGTATTTGTCACATTGGCCGGCGACCCCTTCCTTTAATTTAAATAATCCGGCTTCGGCGGGTATCAGTTTTTCTTTGATTTCAGAAAACCAGCCCGGGTGTGTGAAATCCCCTGTACCCAAAACAGTGATCCCTTTCTGCTGGGCAGCGACATATAAATTTTCAAAGTCAAGATTTTTGGCCGTGGCCCTTGAAAATCTGGAATGAATGTGGAGATCTGCTATAAAATCCATTTTGTCGCCCTTGTTTGATCTGTAATTTGTCTGATATTCAACTTTACCGGCAAAGAGGGTCGAAACTTTTGATGGTGTCCGACCAAAACAAGATTTTTCGCTCAGGCATTAGACAGGATTAAAAAATAGCTTGTCACGACAAGATAATCAAGCTATATGCTTATGTCGCTTCAGTCAACCAGTGGCCTTCCACAAATGGCTATTTTTTCAAATTTTTCACTTATGGATGGACACCAACAATCATATCTGATGCCATCTTTTTTAATACTGGAAACAAAACCATGGGTTTACTATCAACTTCCGTTTCTTTAACCCGCTATCTCGTAAAGGGGAAAATAGAAGGTTCTTTACTGGATACCGTACTAGACGGCCTTAAAAAAAATACAATTCAAGACATTGATAATGAATCAGTTCAAATCGCGTCAGGATGGACCTCTTTTAATGATCCCTTTGCACCTGATTTTGAAACGTCTTCCTGTGTTATCGGGTCTTATCTGATTTTTTCCCTCAGACTCGACAAAAAAAACATCTCCTCAAAAATAATTAAAAAAAAATGTGCCCTGGAAATAGCCAAAAAAAAGGCAACGACCGGTCGGGAATTCCTTTCCCAAAGCGAAAAAAGGTCTATCTCTCTTAACATTACAGATTCGTTGAGTTTACGTGTTCCGGCAACTCTGAATATTTACGATATTGTGTGGAATTATGAAAAATCTTCTTTGTGGTTTTTTTCAACCCTTAAAGCCGCTAACGAAGAACTGGAAACGCTCTTTTCAAGTTCATTCAGGCTAACCTTGATCCGGCTTTTTCCATACACAATGACTGATTTGGTTTCAGATATTTCCAATGCAGAGCATGATCGGCTGGCAACCCTTTCTCCCACAAAATTTACGGATTAATTCGGATTAAAAAAATGCTTGATGTTTCAATTTCATACAATCGATATAAATTTTTAGGACACGAGTTTCTAACCTGGTTGTGGTTTATTATGGAAGAGGACCAGGATCGGTTTCACCACATTGAAAAAGAGTTGATATTTCTTACGATCGATAACCGAATTGTTCTTGAAAATACCCGGCATGAGGCTGTGGAACGTATTATCATCAATGGGGATGAAGCTGACCTCGAGGAAGGAAAACTTTGCTTGAGAAAGGGCGGCCTGGTGACTGAGCTTAATTTTTCCTGTAAATCCGGAAACATCGGGTTTAAATTTAATTTAAAGGGGGAAAGTCTGACTATTTCGGCCATTAAGGTGTCGGAGACCGGGACAATTGAACAGGAGGAAGACCTGGACGGTGCTGTTCTTGAAAAAATATTTCTTTGTGAAAAAGTCGTCCATTTAATTGAAACCCTTTATTTTCAGTTTGTTAAATTGAGACTATCACCATCATGGCACAAGACTATTGTACCTCTTGTAAAAAAATGGATCTCTGTTTAATGCAGCCGGCCCCTGACGCTACTCTCCCACCAAGGTGAAATTCTTCAGTCTTTTGCTTTATCTTTTACGATTGTTGTCCGTTTTTCAGGAGGTTATTATGAAACCCCCTTATTTTAAAATTGCTGTCCCTGTTTTATTTT
Source organism: Desulfobacteraceae bacterium (assembly GCA_030618925.1). Taxonomy (GTDB): domain Bacteria; phylum Desulfobacterota; class Desulfobacteria; order Desulfobacterales; family SURF-7; genus JAUXCK01. The sequence continues at coordinate 2,289 of JAUXCK010000001.1, read as the reverse complement.
TTGTCGTCTCTCTTTTTTTTATGCGTCATACCGCCTTCAGTGCCGACGATTCTCTTCCAGCCCGGGATCTTCTTTTTAAAACCGTTGATCAACTGATGAAAACGGCCAAAGAAAAACAGGCGGACATTTACGCACCAAAAGCATTTAAACAAGCGTTAAAGAATTATAATAAAGCCGAAGACAGATATCAAAAAAACAAACCCGAATCAGAAGTCGAAAAGTATATTCAACCGGCAAGTGAAAATTTTCAAAAAGCCATTGATGCTGCAGAGGCAGCTTCTGTTGTTTTTAATAAAACAATTCTGTCCCGTCATGATGCCATACAGGCGAATGGACGGGCCTTTGATCCTGAAAACTGGGATAAAGCCGAAAAAAAATTGGCCTCTGCGGCCGAACTTTTAGAAGGCGGCCACACCAATGGCTCAAAAAAAAAGGCGAAAGATGCGGAAAACCTGTATCGAAAAGTTGAATTAAAAGGGATTCAGGGTAAATTGTTGAAAGAAACCTGGACACTTTTACAAAGAACAAAAAACGTCGGGGTAAAAAAATACGCCCCAATCACTTTAAAAAAAGCAGAGGTCCTGGCTGCAAAATCGGCGTCCCTTCTTGAATTGCACCGATACGATCAAAAAGATGCTGCCCAGCTTGCAAAACAGGCGGAATATGAAGCCGGCCATTCAATCTATTTATCAAGAAAAATAAAACGATTGAAAAAGAATGATCGACCGTTTGAAATCCTTTTGCTCGACACGGAAAAACACCTCCAAAGAATAGCCATCAACCTTGATGCCCCTGAGGAATTTAATAAGGGGATTGATATACCCGTCAATCATATTGTCGCCGGCATTACTGCACTAAAAGATGAAAACACCAGGCTTGCCGGGGTGTTAAAAAGTGAAAGAAGTGAATTGCTGACCATTACAGATAAAAAAAATTATGAAATAGTGGGTCTCAGGGAGCAGAACCATCTGCTGGAAGAACAGTTAAACCGCCTGGCCTCTACCCGGGAAAAGCTTGAACTTAAAGTAATGGAGCAAAAAAAGTACGATGAAAAAATTGCCCGTATTAATGCCTTGTTTTCAACCACAGAAGGACGGACTTTTATAGAGGGGAAGAACGTCATTATCAGATTGTTCGGGCTCAATTTTCCCTCCGGAAAATCGATTATTCCCCCACGCTATTTTCCCCTTCTCTCCAAATTAAAAAGTGCCTTTTCTGAATTTCCAAACAGCATGATCACAATAGAGGGTCACACTGATGCTGTCGGGAGCAAAGAAATTAACCAAAGGTTATCAAACGCCCGGGCACAGGCTGTCAGACAATATATTATTGCCAACTCCAACATTTCCTGGGACAGAATTAATGCAGTTGGTTTTGGTGAGTCGCGACCTGTTGCCAGTAATGAGACCGTGGCGGGTCAGAAAAAAAATCGCAGAATAGATGTGTTGATTCAAAATTAAAATACTTCTCTTTTATAAATTTCTCATAAATTGTTCATAACATACCACTTATCAACAAAAAGGGTTCATGGGTATATAACTGAAGATGACTGAACAATGAAGAGAATAGTTTTCCGCAAGTCATATTAATAATTTTATCTTTAATTTCATATTGTTAAAAAGTTATTAGACTTATGAACACCCTATTAATAAATATATAATAAATAAAATAGTTTTATAACATCCATGTGTCACACGCCTTCAAGCTTAATTGGCTGTGAGGGGTTTTCCATTATATCTGTAAAACGCCATCCTTGCCACACAACTCATTTCGTTCACCAGGGGATGTTAAACTTGAGTATATAATTTAATGATTGATATTTTTTAAATAAAAGTCTATTCATAAAAGGTTAAACATCGTTTTTTCAGTTCTCTTGACCTTAAAGAGGTAAAGGTTAATTTTTATTCAAAACAAACCCCTTATAAATGCTATCCACTGGAAAAAAAATGAAATTGACAATCAAAAAAAATGACATTCTTGATGTTCTATCAAAAGTTCAGGGAATCACCAACCGGAAGAGCAGTCTAGCAATAACGGAAAGTATTCTGATTCAATCAAATGATTCCGGCATTACCATTTCTGCCACTGATTTTGAAACCGGGTTTGAAGGATCTTATCCGGCGGAAATTCATTCAGGTGGTATGATTACGATTAATTCAAGAAAGATATATGAAATTGTCAGAAGTTTTCCAGACGAGGACATCAACATTGTTGAAATCGAAAACAGACGGTTAAAAATAGGCAATCAAAATGTTGATTATAATATCGTTGATATGAATCCCGATGATT
>JAUXCK010000137.1 GCA_030618925.1 Desulfobacteraceae bacterium | reverse complement strand
CGCGACTAAATAGTTGAAATTGACAGAGCGAAGCGATACCACCCTTCGACATTCGACATTCAGTATTCGACATTCGACATTCGCTGTTCAGTCCCTTCCTTCGTCATTCGACATTCAGTATTCTGCTGTTCTGCGGTTCGTTTTTTGTTCTGCTGTTCTGCGGTTCGCTTTTCTCAAGCCCTTCCCGGGCTGATTGCTTTTCCTTATATTCAGCCAGCTCATCGGCAAGATACAACTTGATCAACTCCCTGGCAACCGGCCCTCCGGCACTGGAGCCGTGTTCGCCATGCTCTACAATAACGACAACTGCTATTTTAGGGCTGTCCGAGGGTGCATATGCCACAAACCATGCATGGGGCTTGAACGCCTCCTTGACCTCTTCTTCAGAATCAGGCGCATCCTTTTTACGGCTCACAACCTGGGCAGTACCTGTTTTTCCGCTGATATTCAGACCCTCAACATGGGCGATCCATGCCGTACCCTTTCTATTGTTTACAACCTCCCAAAGGCTCTTTTTGATGATCGCAAGCGTCTCCTTGCCTGCCGGCAGCACCCCCAGTTCTTCGCGCTTCACCGTCTGAACAACCTTCCCCTCAACCGTCTCAATTGCTTTCATCACCTGCGGCCTCAGCCTTATTCCATTATTGGCAACCGCTGCAGTTAACGCCAGCATCTGTATCGGCGTGGTCAGATTATACCCCTGCCCGATGGCCACCGACAGCGTCTCCCCGCCCATCCAGGCCACACCTGTTCGCCGTTTTTTCCAGGCTGCAGTGGGAATCAGCCCTGCTGCTTCATGATCCAGCTCAATGCCGGTAGGTTTTCCCAGCCCGCAGGCTTTGGCGTACCAGGCCAGACGATCAACCCCCAGTTCCTGGCCGACCTGATAAAAAAATACATCGCAGGATTGCGCCAGGGCATCCACCACATTGACCTCTCCGTGCCCCCCCCGTTTCCAGCATCTGAACACCCGATCCCCGTATCTATAGTGTCCCGGGCAATAAAAGGTGGTTTCCGTATCAATAACCTTTTCTTCCAGGCCGGCCATTGCGGTGACGATTTTATAGGTGGATGCAGGTGGATATAATCCCTGTACCGCCCTGTTTGACATGGGCCGCTTTGGATTCGATACAAGAGAATTCCACTGCTGAGAGGACATGCCGCTCACAAAATCGTTCTGATCAAAAGAGGGGCTGCTGGTCAGTGCCAGAATATGTCCGGATACCGGATCCATTGCCACAACAGCACCGGCTAAACCGGCGATTAGCGATTCCGCTTTTTTCTGCAAATCGCTGTCAATGGTCAATAAAATATTATGCCCGGGTACTGCCGGCACACTTTTAATCACCCTGACCACCTGACCGGTGACATCCACCTCAACTTGCTGTCCCCCCCGGTCCCCCCTTAAAAAACCCTGATATGTCTTTTCGATACCGAATTTCCCGATAAAATCACCGGTCCGGCATCCGGGATATTTGCGCGATCTCAATTCCTCCAGATTGATCTGACTCAGATAGCCCAGGAGGTGAGACGCGCTCTGATGAAAGATATAATGCCGTCTTGGTTTGACACTGACGACAACACCCGGGAGGTCGAATTTATGGACCTCAATGGCGGCCAGCATGTCCCGGCCAATATCAGATGCCAGCAATATCGGCTTATAGGCCATCAACCCTTTATGTTTATCTATGGCCGGCATCAGCTCTTCTTCAGGCACATTGATGAGACCGGATAATTTTTCAATGGTGCGGTCAACGGGTTTTGCATCCTTCAATATGATGCTGAGGTCAAAGGACGGGCGGTTATCCACGAGCAGATTCCGATCTCGATCAAAAATCAATCCCCTCGGCGCATCAATGCTCTTCAACCGAATGCAGTTGCTGTTGGAAAGCCGCCTGTACTCTTCCCCCTCAATGACCTGCAGATAAAAAAGGCGAATAATAAGAATGGTAAATGCCGCCAGGACACAAAGCATCGCGCCATTAAGCCGCTGTTTGTACCATTCTCCGTCTGCTGTCTTATAGTAACCGTCCAAAACCGTCCTCAATCATCAAAACCCGGCAAGGCGGGATGTTCTATTAACCCTCTAAACCCTTGTATTCCCGTCGGCTGAGATGCCACTGCTCAATCCAGGCACTGATTTTAGTGTGGCCATAATCGATAAGTGTCAGAAAAAAATACCCCGTGCACACGGCCCACAGGATCTGCAATACAGCGGTCCTCACATCTGAGGCTGAAATACCCCGATCCATACCCAGAACAACAAGCGTGCCCAGTATAATCGCGTTTTCAAGTAACACACCGGCACCAACAACAAAAACCCTCAGAATAATGCTGCCTGATTGAACAAAGAGTATGACCCCCCTCATGCAGATAAAGAGCCAGAAGTAGGCAATCATATAAAGGCCGAACGGCCCGCCGGAAAAAGAGTCCATGACGAATCCGAATATGAAAATGAGTGACAAACCCTCGGAAAGTGGTCGAAAAATCCCCAGATACAGGACAAAAGGAATTAAAAGGTCATAAAAATTATCAAATATTAAAACCGTTGATAACAGGGTTGTCTGCAGAACAACCAGGCAAATGCAGATAACGGCGTATAAAAGATACACAATCACTTTTTATCAAGCCCGTTCCCGTTTGAGTTTAGGACCACAAGTACCTCTTCAAGTTTTTCAAAATCCACATAGGGCGTTACTTCCACGTCCTGAAATATGCCTGCGTTTCGGCGGATAATCCGGGATACATGCCCTATGCGCAAGCCTTTCGGGTACACGCTGTCCAGGCCGGAAGAGATTACCGTATCCCCTACCCGGACATCGTTTTTACGCAAAACATACTGAAGAAGGCATTGATCACCAGAGGTGCCCTTGGTAATTCCTCTGGCTCTGGAACGCTGCACCAGTGAATCTACTGCACTGTTCCGGTCTGTCATTAAAAGCACTTTGGCATAACTGGATGTGGCTGCCATGACCTGTCCTATAATCCCTTCTGAATTCACCACCGGCAGTCCCTGTATGATTCCGTCATCCTCACCTTTATCGATAATGACGGCATGAAACCAGGGAGAGGGGTCCTTTCCGATGACCTCTGCGGCAATAACCTGACCTGTTTTTGTTTTTTGGAAATTTATAAATTTTCGGAGACGCTGGTTGGAGAGCTCTGTTTCAGAGCATTTGAAATTATCCTCAATAGATTGTTTCAATGCTTTTCGCAACTGCTCGTTCTCTCTGGCTGTTGAAGCAAGAAAAAAATAATGATTCCAGATATCCCTGACAAACCGGATAGAGCCGGTAACCATTTTCTGGAAGGGAGAGATAAATGAGACGGGGACGCCTTCTACACCGCCGGTCGCTTTTGGATGTTTACTTGAAACAGAAAGGAAGATGATGCAGCAGACAATTAAAATAACGCCGCCGATGGCTATTGCCGTTTGTTTTGAAAACATGGACTTATGTTCGCCGAGTTTATACTGTTAATGCCATAAAATTATAGTGTGCCCACCCAAAAAATGAGATTTTTTTCTGCGCCTGATACAGAAATCAGAAAAAACAGCCATCCATGGGTAAACACTACCTGATCATCACCTGTTTAAGGATCTCAATGCTGTCAAGGGCCTTGCCCGACCCCTGTGCCACGGTTGACAGGGGGTCATCAGTTACGGTGATGGGAAGCCCGCTTTCTTCTCTCAATAACTTATCCAGGTTCTTGAGCAGAGCACCGCCGCCGGTCATCACAATCCCGCTGTCAACGATATCGGCCGCCAGTTCAGGAGGGGTCTGTTCGAGCGCAATTTTTACAGTCTCGACAATGGCATCAATCTGCTCGGAAATGGCAACCCTGATCTCCTCGGAATCTATGGTCAGAATTTTTGGAATTCCAGAGACAAGGTCCCTGCCCTTTACTTCAATGGTCTCCATGTTCTGCGCATCAGGATATGCGTTCCCGATGGTTATTTTGATGATTTCAGCAGTTCTTTCACCGATCAGGAGATTATATTTTCGCTTGATATACTGGGCAATGGCGGCATCCATTTTATCGCCGGCCACCCGCAAGGACCTGCTGTAAACAATCCCTGACAGGGAAATCACGGCAACTTCCGTGGTACCGCCGCCGATATCGACTATCATGTTGCATGTGGGTTCCGTAATCGGCAGACCGGCGCCGATTGCCGCCGCCATCGGCTCCTCGAGAAGAAACACTTCACGGGCACCGGCTGATTCAGCCGACTCTTTTACAGCCCGCTTTTCAACCTGGGTAATTCCTGACGGTACCGCAATAATAATCCGCGGCCTCACAAATGTCCGGCGGTTATGCACCTTGCGAATAAAATGCTTCAGCATGGCCTCCGTCACTTCGAAATCAGCAATGACACCGTCCCGCATGGGGCGAATCGCAACGATATTGCCGGGCGTTCTACCCAGCATTCTTTTTGCTTCAGAACCGACTGCCAGCACCCGGTTCTTTAACCGGCTATCGGTTCGAACAGCAACAACAGAGGGCTCACTTAAAACAATCCCTTTCCCCTTGACATACACCAGTGTATTTGCCGTCCCGAGATCAATGGCCAGATCATTTGAAAATAAACCCAGTATCGAATCAAAAAATGCATTCATAAACGCTCATCTCCGCATATTGTTATGGATCAGTTAAGTTAATTTGCCAAATTTTTTCCATCCACTCATTCTATGTCTTACCGGTTGAAACATTATCAAAGGATCTCACGGCCAGCAGGATATGGCACTTGAAAATAGATGGGCCGGGTGTGTGCTGTTCCCAATGATGGAATTTGCTACCAAAAATGCTTCTATAATACAAGCGAATAATATCATTGACGCTTTGAAATTAAATATTTTTCATGACCGCGTCATGTAATGCGGGACGGAAGGCCCTTATCCTTTCATTGTCCCGTGACGGGTGAACCCGGTTTGTCAGCAGCACAACGATAATACGGCGCTGAAGATCCATCCAGAAAGAAGTCCCGGTAAACCCTAAATGCCCGACTGATTCCTTTGAAAAGTATTTCCCGCTGCTGGAATCCACAGGAGAAGGCATATCAAAGCCCAAAGCTCTCCCCGTATCTCCCCGGGGCACAAAAAATGTTCTCAGCGTTTTCTGGTGAATCATATAATCGGGCAAGGCACCGTGATAGGCCAGAAGAAGTTTTGACAAAAGAAGGTTCACATCGCCGGCTGTGCCGAAGAGTCCGGCATGCCCATCCACACCCCCCACTGCGAAGGCATTGTCATCATGGACCACACCGCTCAATAAGACATCTCGCCACGGACAAAGTTCCGTTGCAGCGAATTCAATTTCACTGGCTTTTATATCAGCGCCGGAGACCTCAAAACCTGGAAAAATCAATTCTGTCAGGCCAGATGGATAGTATATCTCATTTAATACATATTGATCAAGCTGTATTCCGGATATTTGTTCAATAATCCAGGCAAGGATCATAAACCCGAGATCGCTGTATACGACCTCCCGGCCAATCGGATTCATCAGGGGTTCAGCCAGGAGCAGATGCCGCAAGGCTGTTTTCCTTTCCGGTACGGGAAGTTCTTTTAAGGTCAGATAGTAGGGTTGATAATCCGGAAGTCCGGACGTATGGTCCAGCAACTGCGTCACGGTCATCCCCTCCTTCTCTGTTCCTTTAAAACCGGCTAAAACAGACCCCACAGATTGGGAAAGATCAAGCTTGTGCATCTCAACCAGCTTCATGACGGCAAGTGTTGTGGCAAGCGGTTTGGTCAGGGAAGCGAGATCAAAAAACGTATTGACGCGCACAGGCTGCCCGGTAAATATATTGGCCAGACCATATGCCTCGAAAAACAGGGGTGAGCCATCCCTTGACACCAGCAAAATGCCGCCCGGGAAGATCCCCTCCTTAACCGCCTGTTTCATCAATTTGTCGGCCTGTTTCATGAGTGTTTACAAGTTGCCGGTGAATGATAAAGAAGCATGTGACTGTCAGCGTCAAGGGTCGCACGAAGACCCAGGGGGAGGGTTGTATTGCGCCTGCCATGGCCGATGTCGTATCCTGCCAGGATGGGAAAATCGTCTTCCCTGAACACCCTTTCCACGACCTTATAGATGGCCTCAATGTTCCCGCAGTTTTTAAAGGCGCCCATAACGAGCCCTGCAAGCCCATCGAAACATCCGGCCAGTTTCATCTGGATCAGCATCCGGTCAATTTTATACCGGGCCTCATCAATGTCCTCGAGAATCAGAATATGATCTTTGAAACTGGGTTCAAACGGGGTCCCCACAAGATGACACAGGGTTGTCAGATTTCCGCCGGATACCTTCCCGGCAGCAGTGCCTGATTTTAAGGTCAACCCGTTTCGCGGCGTTATCTTGAGTTTTTTACCGGAAGTCAGCGCCTGGATCATGGCATCCCGTGACCCCTGATCCGAATCTGCCAGGGTTGTCACCATGGGACCGTGGAAACAAACCAGATGACACGTTGAGGTGAAAACAGACAACAGGGCTGAAATATCACTGAAACCAATAAATATCTTGGGCTGTTTCCGGACAATATCAAAATCGATGTGCGATAATGTCCGGATGGAGCCAAATCCACCCCTGGCACAGATAATGGCCTTTACCTTTCGGTCTCTGAAAAATGTGTTCACCAATTCGGCCCTGTGGGTATCCGGCCCTGCCAGATAGTCCTGTTTTTCAAACAGCCCATCCGGCACGTGCACCTGAAATCCCATTTTCTCCAGCACCGTCACACCCTTTTCCAATTTTTCTCTGTCAAAGTGCCCGGCCGGTGCGACAACACCTATGGTATCGCCTGGTTTCAATGCAGCAGGAACTCTCATTTGCGTGGTTTGAACATTCATCACTTATCCATTCATGCGGTTGCCCGTTTTTACCCTGTGCAGTGTTTCTTTCGGGTGTCAATAAAGCCGTTGGTCAGGGCCTAATCCCGATCTTAATGCCAACCTTAATCTTAATTATTTCAATATATTACAATATGTTCGCAAACTCGATCTAATGCATCGCATTTTATTCGTCCGACCCGCATAGACACAATCGTTTCTTTCTTATGCCTTGACACGTTTATACAATGATGATAATTTTTTCCGCGTTTATGTCGGGGCGTAGCGCAGTCTGGTAGCGCACTTGAATGGGGTTCAAGGGGTCGGAAGTTCAAATCTTCTCGCCCCGACCATTACT
>JAUXCK010000148.1 GCA_030618925.1 Desulfobacteraceae bacterium | reverse complement strand
GACATGGCTACGATCCGACTTTGGGACCACCTTGCTGGCTATGGTTTCCATACTGCAGATGCCGCATCCGAATACCGTGCCTGAATCATAATCTGTCCCGGTGTCTTCCTCTGGAAGCGTCAGCCCCGCATCGTTCCAGGCATCCATGGCCGCAACCGATGCATAAGCGATATTGTCATTGAGATAGGCCCGTTGTTTTTTAGTAAAATAGTCCTGACAGATCTCATCAAAATTCTCGGGTATGCCGCCAATCCTGCAGGAAAATTTCAACTCCTCAAGTCTGGGGATGAACCGGATTCCGGATCGCCCTTCCCGAAGAGCAGTTTCATACTCATCTATACCAATTGCGTTGGGGCAGACGACCCCCATCCCCGTGATAACGACCCTATTTTTCATCAGACATAATCCCTGCGCCTGTCAGCACTCCGGAGCATACCGTATCGCCGTTCTCTCTCGTCATGCTGACTCTTGTTTTTAAATTTCCCCTGCGAAAATAAACCTTCTCTCCCTGTACAATCACTTTCTCCCCAGGGGCAACTATCCCGCCAAATTCAATCTTATCTGCAAACGCAAAAAGAGATGTCATCGTTCTCAATTTTGTTACAGACACCCCTTTCTGCATCAATTGGTAAATCCCCAAAGCAACCACACCGATCTGAGCCATTGTTTCAACCAGAATCACACCCGGTGTCACCGGGTACCCGGGGAAATGACCCTTATAAAAAAAAGCATCCTCCCTGTATTGACAGGATCCAACAACCCCCTGTTCGTTTAAATGACGGATAGAATCGATAAAACGGAAGGGCGGTTGTTGCGGTATCAGCTCAAGAACCTTTTTTATGGTTTCCGTATCAGCCACTTTCCATCCCACCATTAACGTGAATGATACTGCAGTTGATGTCGAGCATTTTTATCCAATCCTTTCACCGCCGTCTACACAGATAAGTGCACCGTTTATCCATGATGCTTCATCCATGCACAGCAGAAAAATGACATCCGCCACATCTTCCGGCTTTGTCAGACGCCCGAAAGGATTTCTCGAACCCGCATGGGCCCTGATATGACGGTGCCCGGGTATGGCCTGTAAGGCAGCTGTATCTGTGGCACCTGCCTGAATAACGTTAGACCGAATTCCATAGGGTGCGAACTCGACTGCCATGGCCCGGGACACGGACTCAAGAACCGCTTTTGCTGCAGCAACGGCCGCATACCCCCGCCATGCCAGGCTGTTCCCCTCGCTGGTCAGGCTGAGGACCCGGGCGTCTTCTGTAAATAATTTTCGATAAAAAATATCCTGCACCCAGTCAACGATGTTTGAACCCATGGCATGAATGGTTCTGGAAAAATCATCTTCCTTAAGAAAATGATGATGATTGTATTCCGGGCCATCAGCAATGCTGTACAGGCTGTCGGCGCCCTGTTCAAACGCATGGTTCACAACCTGGTCAAACTTGTCTGCAGATACGTTCAGATCCTGCGCTATTTTTTCCCGGGTGGATTTATTGTTATCTAAAGGCTGATGGGGCACCAGCAATTTGAGATTTCCAAAGGCAACGGAATGCAGAAGCACCCTGATTTTTCCCTTTCCTGCAAGTGTTTCAGAAATCCCGTCCAACACACGGGTTCTGCCTTTGGCTGAAAGGGCATCCACGTTAAAGGAGACAACCTGAACACCTTCTGATCTCAATCTTTCAAAAGTGGACTCTATGCGGGACGCGGCACCGCGGCGATCCCTGTGAACAATACACAGATTCATACCATGTCCGGCCAGTTTTTCAGCAGTTGCAAGGCCAAAACCGCTTGAACCGCCGATAATCAACGCCCAATAGTTAGAATTAAACCTCATTGTCATTTTTCCCTGCGGAAAATTCCCGTTCAGCTGCTTGATGGGTCGTGATGGACCGGCATTTTGTGCCCATGCTTCTGAAAAAATTTCTGAGCGGCCGATTCGGTCCGATTTCATAAATGTGTTGTACTTTGTCGGAAAGTGCCTTCATATTATCCCGCCACTTTACCGGACTGCTCAGCTGGCATACCAGATTTTCAATAATAGTTGATGTAGAGTTTGAATGAAAGCCGCCTGAATAATTACTGGTGACACTTTGCGCATTTGAAGGGGTCAGACTTTCCGAAGCCTGATCCAGTACTTCCCTGAAAATATCTTTTATTGTACTCATAAACCTGCTGTGAAATGGTGCACTGACATTCAAAGGAACAAAACGAAATTGATTTTCTTCTTTTGCCATGATTTTTTTAAGACGACCTTCTACAGTATCCATGCTGTCCGCCTGGCCACTGATCACGATCTGGGCGGCAGAATTGATATTGGCCACATCCATGGGCAGGTCTTTGAGGACACTCATGACGAGGTCCAAATTCAAATCTTCGCTGATGACGGCAGCCATATTGCCCTTTCCAGGAGGTAAAGCCCGTTGCATTAACTGACCACGGCTCTGGACAATCTTCAGGGCTTCGGAAAAAGGGATGGCACCGGCTGCCACCAGGGCGGTGTATTCACCCAGGCTGTGCCCTCCAAAAAAAGAAGGTGTAAATCCGTATTCCGTCTCAAGGCAGCGAAACATAGCCATCTCTGTGGTGAGTATGCATGGCTGGGCATATTCGGTAAGATGAATTTTTTCATCGGGCCCAAAGCAGAGGGCCGCCACATCCCACCCCAGGGCCTCTGCTGCTTCTTCATAGGTATCCCGGCTGATTCGAACATTATGATAAAAATCCTTGCCCATTCCAGAGCGCTGGGTTCCCTGCCCGGGAAAAACTGCAGCTGTCATTTGTTCTTTCATTCCTGCCTCCGATAGTTCATGATCTTAATTTCCGGTATTTCATATTGCAAAAAACGAAATCAGGATTGGCAAATCCGCTCATCCGGATGCCCAAACAACTCGCAAAACAATACAAAAAGTATGCCATATTTTCATTACTTTGATAACGTATTGATTTTAATGCAATAAAAAAATAGTTTTGCTTTCTTACACTTTCCATGGTATGAAAGGCTCCAACATATTTTGTATGCGCCATGTACATGAAATGCATACCCCATCCTGCAAACTAAACCAAAAAGAAATTTAGCAGATGCCATCCAAAAAACCTTTAAGCCCTGAAGATCGTAAATTTTTCTCCCTTCTAAAAGAGGCAAGCCTTACCAATCCTTTTAGCCAGAGACGGGATGAACTCGATTTACAGCTGGCAGGGAAGGAGTTCTCTACTACCAAATCTCAAACCATTGACAAGATTGTTGTCAAACTTGAAAACCGGATTAAACGATTAGAAGATAAACAAGAGGACACCTTAAGCTCTTTTTCAGATGCTGATCGTCCGTTGGCCGAGTCCGCATTCCTGTTTTATTTTTTTTACCAGTTTCGAAAAAAATTTGATGAACTGATCCAAAAGCAAATCGAGGCCGGCGAAAAGCTGGTTAAACTCTCGTTTGCCGATGAGGCTGTCTCCTACCTCCAGAAAAAAGAATTCTCACCCGATGAGATCAAGAAGGCGGTTGAAGAATGCTATCAATTGAGACGCGCCTATTTTTTTATTGACCGACATATTATCGGCCGCAGCCCCGTGATGAAAGAACTGCGATCGGATATATGGGCAAATATCTTTACCCATAATATTGACGTGTACCGCCGATATCTACGGACCAGGATGGAAGACTTTTCCACACTTCTGTTAGGCGGAACCGGCACAGGGAAAGGGGCTGTGGCAGCAGTCATCGGACATTCAGGATTTATTCCGTTTGATATCAGGAAACGGCGCTTTGTTGAGAGTTTTACAAAATCCTTTGTGTCCATTAACCTGTCACAGTTTCCAGTAAGCCTCATTGAATCAGAACTTTTCGGGCACAAAAAGGGCGCTTTTACCGGTGCAGTGGAGAATCATAAAGGTATGCTGAACCGCTGCGGTCCAAATGGATCAATTTTACTGGATGAAATTGGAGAGATATCACTGTCGGTTCAGATAAAATTACTGCAGGCACTTCAAGAAAGAGTCTTCTATCCTGTTGGCAGCCATCAGGAAGAGCGATTTCACGGCAGGGTGATTGCTGCAACCAATCGTTCCATTGATGACCTCCGGCAAAAAGGAAGATTCAGAGATGATTTTTATTATCGGCTGTGTTCAGATATCATTGTTATTCCTTCCTTAAAGCAAAGGATCCAGGAAGATCCTGCTGAACTTGATGATCTCCTGACATTTCTTGTCAAGCGAATGATCGGACAGGACTCTCCTGAGCTTGTTACAATGGTTCATACTGTTATTGATAAAAACCTCGGACAGGATTACCCCTGGCGCGGAAACGTCAGAGAATTGGAACAATGCGTTCGCGGTGTTCTTTTAAAACAAGATTATAAGGGAGATCATAAATCGCCCCCATCAGGACTTAAATCGCAGATATTTGCAGGCCTGGAACAGGGAGACTTGTCGGCCCATCGGCTCTTGTCCGGATATTGCAAACTACTCTACCAGCAGCATGGCACATTTGAAGAAGTCGCCCGAAGAACAGGGCTCGATCGCCGTACGGTGAATAAGTATATTAAAGAGTGGGATGATGAATAGTGATCGTTTGTGCCGCCTTTTCACAGGCAATGGCATTTAACCCAAAGCGACATCAAGAATCATCATGACCGAAAAACCGATCATTGTCGCCATTGTGACTGTGTCGATATTCTCATGCTTTCTTTGAGATTCCGGGATGAGTTCCTCCACCACCACAAAAATCATTGCTCCGGCTGCAAAACATAGTGCGTATGGCAGAATATTTTGCATTTTCATGACAAAGAGCGCACCGAGAACGCCTGCAATCGGTTCCACAATACCGGACGCCTGCCCCATAAAAAAACTTTTCCCTTTGGACAGCCCTTCCCTTCTCAAGGGCATTGATACAGCCGTCCCTTCAGGAAAATTTTGGATACCGATACCAATTGCCAGAGCAACTGCCCCGCCAATGGTGGCAGAAGGAAGATTGGCCGCAACTGCTCCAAAAGCAACGCCGACCGCCAACCCTTCAGGTATGTTGTGAAGCGTTATGGCAAGCACCAGAAGTGTACTGCGTTGCCAGGATGTTTTTACGCCCTCGGTTTTATCAATACTCAGACCAGGATGAAGATGCGGCAGGAATTTATCGATCACCCGCATAAAAATGCCACCCCCCATAAATCCAATGGCCGCACTTAACCATGGAACCTGGCCCAATTGTTCTGCCATCTCAATACCGGGTGACAAAAGAGACCAGAAACTTGCAGCCACCATGACGCCTGCTGCAAAACCAAGCATTGAATCCATAAATTTCTGGTTTATTGTTTTTGAAAAAAGAATGAGTGACGCACCCGCAGCCGTGACACCCCACGTAAAGAGCGTTGCAATTAATGCCTGGGTAACAGGATTGAATTGTTGTAAGAAATCAATCATTTTTTATTTTCAGTCGCTTTTCATCCGTCTTTCACCCAGCTTGGTTTTCGTTTTTCACGAAATGCGGCCATCCCTTCTGCGCCCTCTTCTGAGGTGAACAGCTTAAAACTCCATTCTGCAGTGACTTTAAACCCCTCTTCCACTGAAAGATCTGGAACGGTACGCACCAGTTGTTTGGCTTCTGCCACCGCATTCGGTCCGCCCAGGCAAATGGCCTCGATCTCTGCCAATACGGCTGAATTCAACTCATCACGGGGCACGGCACGGTGCGCCAGCCCGTAGGCAACAGCATCTTTACCCGTAAAACGCTCCGCGGTGATAAACAGGCGCATGCCATGATGAATGCCCAGTTTTCGCAGACAAACAACCGAGATCATTGCCGGGATGACACCGATACGGACTTCGCTGAAGCTGAATTTAGCCTCTTCTGATGTGATCACGATATCGGCCGCACCCACCAGGCCGAGTCCACCCGCAAAGGCAGCGCCGTTAATGGCAGCGATCACCGGCTTGCGGCTCTCCATAATCCGGGTGAGAACGTCCGGGTAAGGCACTGCCTGCTTGCCGTCCACTATCGACCCCGGAGGGCTTTTCAAATCCGCACCAGCGCAAAAAGCAGGGCCATTGCCCGTGATGACAATACACCTGACAGTGTCATCGTCTTCCGCAGCACCAAGGTGTTCGTACATCTCGTTCACAAGCCCGGCGGAAAGCGCATTTCGTCTCTCGGGACGATTCAATGTGAGCCATGCCGCACCATCTCGAATCTCATAAAGCGTATTTTCGGTTTCAGTCATGTTCAATTGTCCTCCTGTTTTATAAGTATCATTATGGGCTCGACCTTTTCAGATCGATATTGAGTCTATGGGTGTTTCCGGGGTAGCCACTTGATCTATATTGAATCTATATTGACCTGTGGTCTGTGGACAGCGACTGCAATACTGCATTATATAAACCCATTGTCATTCGAATAGCAATCATTTTTGTCAAACTGTGGTCACCTTATAAATCTATTTAAAAAACAGTATGTTGTATCGTCATATTTTTTTAAAAATCAAGCCTTCACACACAACAAACGGACCGAAAAAATAAAGGAATAAGAGTGCCCGCTTATTTGAACTGACGGTGTGTAAACCCTATCGATATTTCCGCCGGAAGATGCCCGGTATTTCAGGGATTCCGGTGGTGAGGTTTCTGGACAAAGCCGTACATGATGAAAATCCGGAATTCTATTCAAAGCCGCACCACGTCGTATTGTTATCCACATCCTCCCGAAGCGTAACGATATTATTGGCCGGAAAATCCCAGTTCGGATAGCCAATGGCAACCGTCATGATGATTTCCTTGGATGCCGGAATACCCGCATATTCTCTTAACAAAGTCGGATCGTAGCCATGTCGTTCTGT
>JAUXCK010000346.1 GCA_030618925.1 Desulfobacteraceae bacterium | reverse complement strand
CTGTGGCGCTGATGAGTGCAGGTTGATAGATCCGGCAGCCACAGATACATTTTTTTCCTTTCAGTCGTATAAATAATATTTCCAAAAGGGGCGGACTCATGAAAAGAACTATAAAACATGCTGTTGCATTGCTCTTTGTATCGGGTCTTGTGATTGGCCTGGAACTTCCTTCTGAAGCCGGGGCGGCAGCTTCAGGAAAGCCGAATATCATTCTTATCAATGTTGATGATATGGGATATGGGGATTTGAGCATCACCGGGTCCACACATATCAAAACACCAAACATCGATGGGCTGGCAGCAGAGGGTGTGCTTTTAACAAATTTTTTTTCCTCATCACCGGTGTGTACCCCCTCGCGGGCAGGATTGCTGACCGGCCGGTATCCTGTTCGGACGGGTCTTGCCAATTCGGTTATTTTTCCGGGAGATACCCATGGCCTTCCGGCTGATGAGATAACCATTGCAGAAGTATTAAAAGAACAGGGCTACGCAACCCTGGCAATCGGCAAATGGCACCTTGGGCACTATCAGGCGTTTTGGCCGACAAACCAGGGGTTTGATGAATTTTACGGCGTACCCTATAGCAATGATATGAAACCCTTTCCATTATACCGGGGAAAAGACGTCATCGAAGATGAAGCAGATCAGTCACAGTTGACCGGAGGATACACCCGGGCGGCCACCTCATTTATCCGGAAGCATAAGGAGAAGGCATTTTTTGTTTATTTTGCACACACATTTCCACATATCCCCCTTTACGCGTCTGATCGATTCAAGGGGAAATCATTGGGCGGGTTGTACGGCGATACAATAGAAGAAATTGACTGGAGTGTGGGCGAACTCCTGAAGGCATTAAAGGATATGGATCTGGAAGAGGAAACCCTGGTCCTGTTTACCAGCGACAACGGCCCCTGGTTTGAGGGATCATCGGGCGCCCGACGGGGTAGAAAATCCTCGACACTGGAAGGGGGAATGCATGTACCGTTCATTGCTAGGTGGCCTGGGAAGATACCGGCCGGCATCACTTCAGATGCCATCAGCATGAACATCGATATTTTTCCGACATTGACGGAACTGGCAGGGGGGGCCATTCCATCGGACAGAAAGATCGACGGAAAAAATATTTGGCCGTTGTTTCTGGGAAGCGATCAATCCCCCCATGAAAAGTTGTACTTTTTTATTGAATCGTTTATCGGCGCCATCCGGACACAGAATTGGAAATTGAGGGTAAGAACAAGTTCACCCATGGCAGGTGCGTTGGCTTTTCGAGGCCTTTTCGGCAGCAAGGCGGGGGAGAAGGTTCTTGAGATATTAAATACATTTCACACGGTGGGTCCCTGGGACCAATTTAATTACTGGCTGTTACACAACCTCAAAGACGACCCGAACGAAAGATACAGTGTCGCCCGAATGCATCCTGAAAAACTGGATCAAATGAAGCAGTACCTCGAGGAGGGAAGGAGAGAATTCAGCCCCCTGGCAAAGGAAAATCATATTCCCAATGTGATGAAGAAGGGCAGGCCGGATCCGGAAAAGGATCCTTTGGATGAGGGGTGGCCCATGGGTGTAAAGATATTGATCGTGGGGGTTCTGGTATTAATGGGTCTGGGGATCGTGTTGTTTTTTGCGGCAAAAGGAGTGCTCGGGCTTTTCAGAAGGAAGGGATCTTCTTAAATCAGCCATGGGGTTTTTATAAAATATTTTCTGAAGACTTATGGATATCAAGTATTTTTTTGTTACCGGCATAAGACCGTGTTTCATAAGATGTTATCCCCATCAGTTTTCTTGTGATTTTTCCCATTTTTTCAATCTGTTTTTTCATTTTGGAGATGTCCTTATAAACCGGGTGGGCGTCTGAAAGACTCATGAGTATGAGCTCCGAACATCCGGACAGATACTGCAGGGGCTGGTTTAATTCATGGCAGATGGCCCCGGCAGTTTCAAGAATACCCTGGAGTTTTTCATCCTGCATCAGTTTTTTTGTCAACATCTGCTGAATCAATGCGGATTTTATCCTGGCGAGCAGCTCTATCGTGTTGATGGGTTTGCAGACATAGTCTGTGCCGCCGGCCTCGAATGCCTCTTTCAGTGTCGAATTTTCTGTGTCTGCAGTCACAAAAATAATTGGAATGTGTTGAGTGGACTGATTTTTTTTTAAAATCCGGCAGACCTCTATTCCGCTTGTTTCAGGCATCATGATATCAAGCAGAATCAAATCAGGATTAAAGGTTGCCGCCATGTCAAGACAGTCTTTCCCGTTACCGGCGCCGGCGGTGCGGTAGCCGTTTTTTTTAAGAATACTTTTAATCAATTGTATATTGACGGAATTGTCATCCGTAATAAGGATGGTTTTTCCTGAAACATCAATTAACTCTGACATGCGGGCCTCGTACAATGTGAATGTTTTAGAATAAAAAGGAATGAATCTTCAGCAGATAGATGATTCACGTACTATACCTTTAAACCCACCTGTTTTTCAATAAAAAAGTGAATAATGACGGCTAAAACAATTTATCACTCAAGTGCCGCGAAAGGAAAGTTTCAGCAGTTTACAGAATTGTATTATGGCCATCACCATAATCGGCCAGGGGGTGGGCCGCTAAGAAATGGTTTACCCTTTATGAAAATTGTTTCACAAATATGGCATTCTTATTTCTCATGGCCATATTGCCGGAAAAACATAATCCATTGAAATATAATAAGATATTTATTGCCAAAAATGTGGCACAGCTATTGCTATCTATTGCTGTATTACAATGACACAATAACAAGATATAACAACATCCCAGATCACTGGCGGTTTTTACGAAGGGTTCCGGTGGATCGGCAAACAATTGTTCCGGAGAGGGCACACTATGGCTTATTTATTCACTCGGTCGAGTGTAAAACAAAAGTTCCCGATAGCAGACTACATCCGGTTGGGTGTTATGGGGCTTGTTATCCTTCTGACCCTCATTGTCATAAAGGCAGGCGGGTTTCTGTCAAATGAAAGAGAGAAAATCCCGGCAATTGAGGATCAGTAATTTGCAGGCAATGGCTTTTCCATCCCCCAGGGGCAGGGCAATAGAGGGGTAGAACATCGCCATTAATCCATCCTTTTCATCATTTCAAGCATTCGCGTAAATCTTGTGGAAAGTTCCAGACAGCCAGAAACCAGTACCTGGTTTCAGTCATATTTTTCCTTGACCTAAAAACATAAGTTCAATAGGGTTGCACACAGAAAGGCAGCCTCCCCTTGTATCACCGGGTTTGCAGGATCTATTCAGTTAAGGATTGAACAGGAAAAAATATCTTTTGCCCAGAGCCGGGGGTTTCATTTTAGACACCTGATATTATTAATATTTTTAAAAATGGAGGAAAAAATGAAAAAGAAAACACTATTGTTTTTAATGGTTTCTCTGTTTACAGTGGTGGGCTTCTATGCAGCTGAAGCAGATGCCCTCGGGTTAGGGGGGTATTTAACGCTTGGAACAGGAAGTGCTGAAGGTGAAATTGACAGGGATCCCGGTATGTTTGATACAGGGCATGATGTGTCACCAATAGGCTTTGGGTTTGTTTTAGATACACGGGTTGCATCTGATGGTTTGTTTAATTACCGCTTGAATGTCGGATATGAAATAGTCGGATATGATGATACAACAGAGTGGGGGGGACCGGTTGATTATACGGATTTAGACT
>JAUXCK010000043.1 GCA_030618925.1 Desulfobacteraceae bacterium | reverse complement strand
TTGACTGCAGGCGTTATCGGAGGAACCCGGTTTTATTTTACAGTTTTTGTAAACAGTGAATACACCCAGGACCAGGCCCTTGTAAAAATGCACGCCATGACAGATCCGCTTTCGGTCAAGATCTACAAACCGCCGCTCCCGGCCCCGCCCTTCCACGACCCGAAAAGGTCCCGGCTGGATGAAATCCGTGAGCGGGGATTTATCCGGGTTGGCTATTTTAAAGACGCTCTCCCTCACGCGTTTTTCAACACCCAGGCCGAGTTGGTGGGGCTTGATATTGAGATGGCGCACATTCTTGCAAGGGACCTCAAGGTTGCCCTGGAATTTGTGCTGATTGACCGGGAAAAGGTGGGTGAGCAATTGACGGCCGGGTATTGTGATATTGTCATGACAGGGTTTGCCATCACCACAGAACGGCTTTCTGAAATGGCCTTCACAACTCCATACATGGATGAGACGCTGGCGTTTATTGTCAGGGATCACCAGCAGGATGAGTTCAGCAGCATAGAAGCCATCCGGGAAATGGGCCCCCTGACCATAGGGATCCTGGATGTGCCGTACTACATCTCGAAAATCAAAGACGCCCTTCCCCACGCAAAAATGAAGGTGCTGGGATCACCAAGGGCGTTCTTTAAAGGGGCGGAAGAGAATCTGGATGCCTTTGTATTTACTGCTGAAGCAGGTTCCGCCTGGACACTGCTGTATCCTGAATTTTCCGTTGCAATTCCATCGAAAGATATCCTGACGGTGCCGCTGGCCTTTCCCATCGCCCGGGGCGACCGGGACCTGGTGGACTTCATGAATGCCTGGATAGACCTGAAGGAAAAGGACGGGACCTCTGATCGGCTTTATGACTACTGGATATTGGGAAAGGGCGCTGAGGTGAAGGAACCCCGCTGGTCTGTTATTCGAAATGTGCTGGGCTGGGTGGATTAGAAACGGGTGGGATGGGTTGAATCGTTTACGAGGGTTCTGTCTTTTCCCAGAGAAGATGAATAATGTCGTGCATAAACGGAATTTTATTTTCTTCTTTGAGGGTTGTGATGAGTGATTGGTCTTCCGGGCCGTTTAATTTTTCAGCTTCCTGGACAACTGTATTTAATAATTCATCAGTCCCTACGCAATCTCTGAAGATTCTTGTCAGGGCATGCCGAACAGCGCTGGATCGCGGGAGCCCGAGACTGTCCAGGCCTTCCCTGAGCATTTTTGAGTCCACATCATCAATTTGGACCAGTGCTGCTTCGGCCCGGGCCTGCGGGCTGATGGCCATGCTCTTTTCGATTCGACCGGATAACACCAGAGAGTATAGAATCTTATAAACCTGAAAGTCGTCATACCCGCTTTCAATAATGATCTGCCTTACATTCCGGGAGCCGTCAAGCAGTGACAGCAGGCGCCATTCGTCTTCATTGAGTACAATTTCCTCTTTGTTCTCAGTCTTTCCAGACAGTCTAAATATAATCCTGTCGTTGGGGATCAGTTTTTTTAATGTTGACATTTCATCGATTCGGCGGGTGGCCTCCAGGACAACCTGCATGGGGTTAAGTCTAACAATTTGGAGACCTTTTAAACTGAGTTTTGTGTCTTTATATTCGAAGTCCCCCTGATCCCAGGAAAAAAGATTAAAAACAACATTCTCAGCCTGTTTTTGGATAAACTTTTTCAATTCCGCCATTGTGATGAGTTGTTTTTCCACAAGAACTTTGCCCAGCGCCTGTTTTTTTTCTTTGGAAATTCTGAGGCATTCCTGGAGCTGTTCTTCAGAGATCCGGCCGTTTGTTTTTAACAGATAGCCGAGCTGGTCCTTTGAATTCGACCCCATTGCATATATGATCGTACCTTCTTTGAGAAAGACTTGAATCTCTTTGTCACCATCTGTTATCCGCAGGATACCGGTCTTTCTATCATTGCTCAAAAGCTGTAAGATCGTTGCGATATAAAATGAGTCAAAATTACCTTTTAAAGTCATGTCTCCTCCGGACATTGGAATTGTATCTGGCTTCCGTCATTATCATACCCGCCCTTTCAGGCTGGGGCCAATACGGATGAGCGCGTCATCAGTTACTATCTGTATTTGCTCCGGCGCTTGTCCAGTTTTGCGATTTCTCTCTTCACTTCATACTTAATCGGTGAATCGGGGTTGGCACTTAAATAGTCTAAATACACCTGCCGGGCCTTCACATTATTTCGTCCCACACGGGAAGCCATTTGCATCAGCCCTTCAAGGAGCTGACTGTTATCAAGCTGTTTTTGAAAAAAATAACGCTCCCCTTCTATATCAACGGCCCTGTCACTTTCTTTATAAAAAGTCAGATAGCTGTCACAAAGCCGGATACATTCCTCCCAGTTTTTCTCTTTTTCATTGATTTTAATTTTTCGGGCAATATATCTGTAATAGTCCCGGCTCATATCAGAAATCATTTTTTCAGTCTGATCCCGATATTTGCCTTCAGGGTGATTTGTCAGGTAAGTGTTGTACGCTGTTATTCGCTTTTCAAAGTCCTGTGGTGAAATGAGGGTAAGGTTTTGAAAATCTCTGTCATCGATGAGGCCTGGAATCACAGCAATTTTTTGTTTAAACGCGTCAACATGGTGCCCTTGAGGGTGATTTTTAAGATATTTTTTGTAAATGACGCCAGCCTTTTCATACGCCTTTTCTTCATGAAAACCAGTTGCTTGTTTCAGGGCTTTTTCATAATCACGTTTATCAATGGCATTGCGTTTTTTGATCTTGATCTGGATTCGCTCAAACTTTTTTTCTGCCTTATCCGTAAATTTTCCCTGATCATGGGTGTCCAGGTATGCGGATAACAGGTCTCTTTTCTTTTCCAACTGCGTTTGATTTTTCACATGGGCAAGGACACTTTGGTACTCGTTTTTCAAGCGGTTGTGCTTCAGCATTTGAAACATGAGAATTGTGCCGGCAATGACGATGAACACAGATGCGGCAGCGGTCGCATAAAGCCTGACCTGTCGTCTTCTTTTCTGCTTGGATTTGAGGACCCAGTTTTTGTCAAGACAATATGCCTCGATATAGCTGCAGGCCTCATCAGCACCCATCCCCAGTTCAGTTGCAGTTTTGTGAAGGGCCTCGAAATATTCGGCCCGAATAACACCCTCCATTTCAGCCGCGGCAATGTCCGTATTCAGGGCATCAAGATCGGCCAATGCTTTGCTGACATCATAGGCCGTGCGGGTTTTCTCGGACTTGAAGATCGTACTGCAGTGACCCGCCAGTTCGGCGCTTGCCGTGACTATCGCGTTTTTCTGCCCGGCGGCAATTGCTTTGGCCCTTAACTTCTCGGCCCGGTTTTTGAGCGATTCCAGGCCTGAGTTCACCGGCAGGTCAAGAAACTCATAAAGAGATGATTTCTCCAAAAGTTTGAGGTTTCTGTTGATGACTTTTTCAATCGTTTTATCAATGGTTTTTGGCTCAATATCAGTGGGGTTATTATTTTCCCGGACAGGATAGGTTGTTCTGTTAATGATTTCATCCTGGCTGATGGAATAGGTTTCTGCCAGGCTGGAAATTTCCTCATTGGTGATATACCCTTTTCGCATCTGAATCCCGAGGGATTTGTCTATTGCCACCAATTTTTCTTCCAGTGTGCCGGAGTTTTTAGCCGTGCCAGGGACAGATGACGGAATGGATGCCAGTTCTTTTTCTTTCTGGATCACCCGCCTCAGGATGGTTTCCACTTCAACCGAGTGCAGGGTTTGCAGTTTTTTAATTTCATCGTCAGTGACTCTGCCCTTGGTGAAATAGATAGCAAGATGCCGGTCTATTTCAGATGCTTTGAGTTCATCTTTTACATGCTGCTGCCTTTTGGCCTTCCGGGCTTCCTCCTTCCGGAGCACCGGGTCAAGCATCACTTTGCGAATTTCAGGAATCAAGTCTAGAAAACGTTTTGCCTGGATCCCTTTGGTAGGGTGGTTGCGGAACCGGCTCCACGCGGTTTGCTTTTTCTTTATGGCCGCCTTGATGATTTTTGCATCTTCCTCAGGCGGATCCACGGAAAGATTGAGCAGCTGAAAGAAGTTTTGTTGCGTCATGGCTCGCTATTACTGGAAAGTTAGTGGTTTGATAACTGCAAAGTGTCCAAAATAGATTCGTGGATGGACATTCGCTAAGCAGGTGTTTTGCCAGATAGTCTTTTTTGGAAAGCAAAGGCCTGGCGGTTGAGAGGGTGATCACAGCCTGTCAATATACAACAAGGCTTTGACATCTTTCCTTGGCCTCTTCCAATTGCTCCCCCTGCACCACGGAACGGGTTTTAATGGCAGCCTCAACAGTCCGGGATTCAGTGCTTTCCATGGCCGTGATTTGAAGGCGTCCTTCCACATTCATTTTGAAAAAAATTTGGACCGGAGACTCTTTTGGAAGTCCGGGGGGAAGTGTTAATACTGCGGTGCCGATTTCAGTGGCATGATTGAGCGGCACCACCTGATCATAGACATCATTTTCCATAATCCGGATCAATACTGTTTCCTGGAGTTCAGCCCCTGTAAAAAATTGTTTTGTCACATCAATGGGGACATGTGAATTCTTTTGAATCAGATTGTACACTTCTTCTTGTTTGCCCACATTTTTAACAACCACGCCAAAACTTTTGCTGGTAACATCCTTAATGGCTCTCATGGATTCTTCGACGGCCGGGAGCGAATACCCTGTCACCTGGGCAACTTCCTGTACGGCCTCATCGACGATTTTTTTTGGCGTCAGCTCTATGACTTTAGCTTGTTCAACAACACCGCTGTCCTCTTTGATCTCAATATTGGTTTTTTTGGCGATCCGTTTAATCAGTTCGTCGTTCAGGGAGAGTTTAGACCCATAGATGGCCGCTCCCTTGGCCACGGCCTCGTCAGGGTCAAATATTTTGGGCGTCACTGAAAAATCTTTGCTGATGCGACTTGAAATTTGCGGCATGCGGGTGGCACCGCCAACAAGAATAATTTCATCAAAAATACTATACCCCTTTTCTTTTGCTTTTTCGAGCATTTCATGGGTGAAGGCAATGGTCCTTTCAACCAGGGACTCCGTAAGTTCTTCAAATTTTTCACGCGTGAGTTCGACTTTGACCCGTTCACCCCCATGGGTGATGACCACAGGTGTTTTGGTGCGCTGTCCCAGGATTTTTTTAGCCTTTTCAGCCGCAATCTGTAAATCCTGGCATGTGTCTGCATCTTCCAGGATGTCCATGTCCGTTCCGGTGATGTTTTGAAATTCCTGTGCAAGATGTGCAACAATCCGGTCATCCCAGTCTTTTCCGCCCAGGTTATGATCACCGCCGGTGCAAATGACTTCGATGGAATCCGGCAGAATTTCAATCATGGTGATATCAAACGTGCCCCCGCCAAGATCATAAACAAGGACGATCCTGGGGTCATCTGATTGAGTTGCCCCGTATGCGATGGCGGCAGCGGTTGGCTCATTGATAATTTGCCGAACATTGTACCCGGCGATCTCTCCGGTTTTTTGGGTTGCTTCACGCTCGTTAATGCCGAAATATGCCGGGCAGGTGATGACAATATCTGTTATTTTTTCATTCAGGGCCTGCTCTGCGTCCTGAACAACCTTTTTGATAATATAACTGGAGATCTCCTCAGCCCGAAATGACTCCCCATTGTACTCAAACGCAAAATCCGCTTCACCCATGGCCCGTTTGACAAAACTGACGACTTCATTGGGATATAGTTTTGAATTTTCCTTGGCCACATCCCCGACAACAATTTCACCTTCATCAAAAAAAACCACAGAAGGTGTGACGCGCTGGTTGTCAGAATTGGGTATCACCTGTGCTTTGCCGTGTTCATCGACATGGGCGATGGACGAGTAGGCGGTGCCGAGATCAATTCCAAAAATCTTTGTTGCTTGTTCGCTCATCATGACTCCTCGGAAGAATTGAATTTATCAAGAAGGTTTGATATTAAAAGGGATTCGGTTTTATTCATCATTGCAATACGGCACCGGGGGGTCATTGGGTACGGGCACCCCCATGGACCACACTGAACAACACGGTGACCCAAAAAGCCGTGGGTGCGTGGCGCTCATTTCTTGCGGCTGACCGGATTTATGATAAATTTTATAGTGAAATTAAATGGTTAAAATACTTACGCGGGTTAAACGAGAAGGTGAAAAACCAAATCTTCTGTAGTATACCTGAAAGCGGGAGGTAAGTCAAGAGCGGAACAGCACATAAACCCCCGTTATTCCGGCTTTACATATGCCATCATTTCGTTCGGAATCCAGGGGCATTCGGATTCTATCGGTTTTTGGGGACATTCAAGAGAACAGCATTCACCATCGGGTAATTTTTTAAGGTATCATGATTTTTTATGATATGCTGCCGCCCGGCTGCGCCCATTTTTTTTCGCAGTCCCTCATTTTTAATTAAAAATAAAATGTTATTCCTGAATGCCTGAAGATCATCAGGGTCAGATAAAAGGCCGGTTTTTTCGTGGACCACAGCCTCCCGGGCACCCCATCCGTTAAAGGCAGCCACCGGTAGACCGCAGGATTGGGCTTCAAGGTAGACCATTCCCAATCCTTCCTGGACACCGGGAAAAACAAACAGGTCCCCACCGCTGTAAAACCTGTTCATTTCCCGGCGCCGAATCTGACCGGAAAAAAGAACGGCCCCGGGTGCATGCAACCTTGCCAGATTCTCAATAAAATCATGGTTGGCACCATCCCCGGCAATGACGAGCTTGAAGTCAAGGCCCTCGTTCAAAAGCCGCCCGCAGGACTTAATGACCAGGGCCAGGCCTTCGGTTTTGACCCCTGGCCTGAACATGGCAGCAGTGAGAACAACGGGTGTGTCCCCAATTTTCCAGGCAGATCGTTGCTTCTGTCTGGCCTTGATGTCAAAAACAAATTCCCTGGGATCGATTCCAGGTTTTACATAATAAAGCCTTTTTCCGGGAACAATCCGTTTAAGGTTGATTTCATCCCGTTTTTTATTGGTGAATACAATTTCGGCTGACAAAAGGGCCAGACGGTTCAATATAAAGCCGGGCCGGGTTTTGACCTTTCTTCGTCTTTTTGTGGAATAGATGCCTTGAAAAATCACATAGGGAATACCCAGAAAATAAGTGCAGAAAGGGCCCAGCAGGTCAGGTGCCTTATAATAGGTGTGATAGGTCAGCCAGATGTGAGGCGGGCTTTTTCGCAGCAGGGTGACATTTTTAAGGATTTCCCAAACAACCAGCGGCCATTTCCAGGGTTTCCAGTAAATCCACGACATTCTTAGTTTGCTGACAAGGGTAATTGTATGTCCCTGGCGTTTAAGAAAATCGAGGAGTTCTGTCCCGATGATTAAATCCCCGGAAGGTTTGGAATGTCCCGGGGGTTTTAATGACATGTAGAAGGCAATGTGCATGGAGATCTATGATTTGCCGAAAATTCGTTAAAGTTGGTGGTCGAATACGTTTTTGAAACCAGTTAGTTCTAAAACCCTCAGGCTTTAGTGTCAATCTAATTTGAGTGTGAGTGGCCTGGCGCACAAAAAAAATGAACCCAGGATTGAATCGTGGGAGCGGCGTCTCGCCGCGATTAATTGTCGGGAGCAATGCCCATTGCGGCAAGGTGCTGCTCCCACAAGCGACAGGACGCTCCTGTTGACCTCTTGTTTTGAGAAGCATTCCGGTCAAGATGGATTTGACATTCAAATCTGCTTTAGCTACCATCACTTGTTATGACACTGCCCCCACTCGATGTATTAATCTATGCCCATGATGGGCGTGGCCTCGGACACGCAAGCCGGGGGATCGCCATCGGCATGGCCATCCGCAGGCTGTTTCCCGGGATGAAGGTTCTTTTTGTCTCAGGTGCACGGGCTGCATCAGATCTTATCCACACTTCGGGACTGGACTGGATAAAACTGCCTTCTTATGAAACAGCTGTTATAAAAGGCAAATCATATGGGCGAACAGGGCTTTCCAATTTTTCGGACACTGATCTCGGGGTATTGCGGGCAACCATGCTTCACTCCATCGTGACGCTCTACAGGCCGCGCTGTGTTCTGGTGGATCACATGCCCCAGGGAAAGCACAAAGAACTGCGGCCCGCCCTTGAAACAGAAACACCTTTGAAAACACTCTGGGTGCTGGGCATGAGAGGCGTCATCGGCGGTGTCCGGCAGGTGTGGTCCGACCTTGGCGTATCACTTTTCAAGACGCATTATCACGCGTTGCTGTGGTACGGGGATTCTGCCGTATTGGGTGCTTCTCATATGAAGGGATTACAGGAGCAGTTCGGCATCCAGCCGATTGAGACAGGGTATGTTTCCCGTTTATCTGAACTGATCTACTGGGATTCGGCGTTCCAGACCCGTGATCCCGGGCTTGCCGGAACCGTGTCTGTCCCCTGGGCAGGGGAGGCATCCTTTTCCCTGCTCCATCACCTTGCCGGGGCCATTGAAAAAATAGGTGAAAAACATGGCGCCTGGCGCATATTCATGGACTTTGGAAATGCACCAAACCAACGGGAGCAGGTTGCCAGGATTTTTAACAAGTTATCATACTGCCGTGTTGAGCAGGCCGGGAGCCGGTATGTTCAGGCGTTTCTAAACTCAAAGGTTTCAGTCATTTATGGTGGCTACAACAGCCTGACCGATGTCCTTTGTGCGCAAAAACCTTCGGTCGTGATCCTGCGCGACATGCAGGATAACGAGCAGACGGCACACGCCTCCCGGTTGTCGGGCCACCTTGGGACGGGTTTGGTATTTATTGAAGAGAAAGGGGTGAATAAAGAGGTGCTGGTCGAGGCGCTTTCCACGCAACTCAACGCACCTCTTTTCAGGAGGGGGGCATTAAAGTTAAATGGTGCGGAAACCGCAGCAAGGGTTATAGCCGGGCTGATAGACTCGTAAGATAGTGTATTTCAAGGATATCCCCTAGTTGGAGGGTTTATACGTTTCGATCCGTGCCAGGTTGCCCGCCTTGAAATAGAGGATGCGCATATCCCCTCCGTCTGACTCATAAACCCATTTTTCGATTTTCAACCTCAGCGCACCATCCGTAAACCCGACATCTTCTTTTGAAAGGGGGTCCCCACATTTCTCAGCCACTTCAAAGGTTTGTGTGCCTTTATTAATGATTGATGACCCGCACCGGAAAGTTTCGATCTGGCTGTTTTCCTCAGCATGCACAATCGTTCCAAGCAAAAAAACCGCGGCCAGAATATAAAGTAATTGTTTCATTTCTAATCTCCTTTTGGGTAAGGGTCTATTTCGATTGAATAATATAAAGGGGGTCGATTTAAAGATCCATAAAGAATACAACGTATGAAATATTTTGTCAATATTTAGGATACTCTCAGGAAATTCCGTTCACAGCCAGGTTAAATTTTCAACAGAGCACGCATGTAATTTGGGATGGAGGTGTCGGGATTTTGATTTGTTTGATGCCATATGAGGGTCTCCGGGAGTCCGCCTTTGTGGGTCATAAAATTTTTGATGGCAGGATGGCAGTAGATGTCCCCGGGCTGATTTTCCTGCCGGTTGGCCTCCAGCCATGCGGAGGCCAGAAGATCGTTTGCCAGAAGGTCTTCTGAAGCAAAAATCAGCCCGTGCGCGGGTTCTGATGTCTGGCCTGAATCAGGGCCATTGGTGGTCATGACGATTCTGCCGGAAGAGACAATCAGTCTGAGCTTTGACTCGATTGCCGGAATATGATTGATCTCTTCATACAATTCATTCATCAGAAATGGCCGGCCGTGAAACGATAGCCGGCTGTCGTCCCGCAGATAGCCGATGGAAATTTTCAATCCAAAGGTCTGATTTGCCATGATATGATTTGCAACCCTCGGCATGTGGATGAGGTGATCGACTTCATCAACAAGGGTCGTGACACGGATGGGCACATCCCAGTGATGGGACCCGGCAGGCCACATCTCCCTATAGGCGTCATATCCTTTTTCTTCAAAAAAACAAGGAGTTACATTTAAATCCGTCATCACCTTCAGCAATCCCGCCTGTTGGCAGCAGTCACGGGACCGTCCCCGTTGTTCGGTTTCCGTATGATAAACATGCCCGACACCGCTTTGATCCCCCACAATAATTTCGTCGGCCCCCTTTTCTTGCAGGAGCTCGATCATGCACCTAAGCGACCAGGGGTCTGTTGTGGCTGGAAAGGGGTAGGGAGAATTCAAAGAGAGCTTTAAAAAAACACTGTTTCCCGGGGACAACCATGAAAAATCGGTTGCGGTTTCAACCATGGTATTGAAACTGGACTTGAATCCGCTATAATTGTCTACAGGTTGACCTTTTGGGATCCATGCGCTGGAAACTCTAGGCTTGTATCCGGGCAGAATGGCCTGGGGTTCGCAAAAATCATCACAGCCCGTCAACATTGACCCGCATGCAGCGGCCGCCCCTACCCCGGCGGTGAATAGAAGAAATTCTCTCCGGTTCAATTGCTTTTTTTTATTCATTAAGTTACCGTTTCCCTTAAAATAAAGCCACCCGCTTTTCAGATGGTGGTTTACTTTGGAAACCATTATAGCCAGGGTGACCACAGGTTGTCAAGGAAACGTGCGTTACAGACAAACAGGCAACAGAATAAATTGGAGGTTGAATGGAAGATTTTACAAAAGGAACCCTGGGCAGTACCGGCCTGAAGGTGGGCAGGTAACGAGGTGAAAATGAATAAAATAGTGGGTATTTTAGTCATCATTATCAGTATCATCATTTTCTCCATACAATGTGTATCGACCAATGATAAAAGCAGTGCCAGGTTAAATAAGATGAAAAATTCCAGCAACTATGAAGGGGGCAGGTTTAAAAACAGCATTCCCACACGCATGCTGGCGGAAGGAAAATTTTGGGACGTGGTCCTGGCGCTTATCAAAGGCGGGGAGGAACACAGAAGACCGCCTCAACAACTGCCCATCGTCAAGCTCACAAAAAATGATTTTCATGATCCCCCTCAGGACGAACTTCACATGGTATGGCTGGGCCACTCCTCGGTCCTCATCGAGTTTGAAGGCAAGAGGTATCTGATGGATCCCGTGTTTGGCAAAAGAGCCTCTTTTGCCCAATGGGTGGGCCCCAAACGGTATCATCCGGTTCCCCTGGGTGTTGAAGACCTGCCGCGTTTAGACGGGGTCATTATTTCCCACAATCACTATGACCATATGGATGCCAGGGCTATCCAGAAATTGTCAGACAGGAATCTGATCTTTTATGTGCCTTTGGGCATTGGCGCTGCATTGGAATCCTGGGGCATCAACACGGATCGCATTGTTGAATTTGACTGGTGGGATGAGGTGGCGGATGGAAACATCAAGCTTGTTGCTGTGCCGGCCAGGCATTATTCAGGCCGGGGTATCTTTGACAGGAATAAGGCATTCTGGTGCTCATGGGTCATTATGGGCAACGCGCACCGGATTTATTTTAGCGGTGATACGGGAATGCTGCCCGACTTTCATAAAATAGGCGCCATGTATGGTCCGTTTGATGTGACGTTTATAAAAATAGGTGCCTATAACGTGGCCTGGCCCGATACTCACATTAATCCTGAACAGGCGATTCAGGCGCATCTTCAGCTTAACGGCCGGCGGTTCATTCCCATCCACTGGGGGACGTTTGATCTGGGACTCCACAGCTGGTATGAACCCGTGGAGCGACTGGTAAAGGCAGCCGGGAAGGAAAGTGTTGAATACTCAATACCAAAACCCGGGGAAATACTATCACTGACCGACCTGGAAGAAGATCCCTATTGGTGGCGGCAATATAAATAGCCGGCACCTGTAAAAGACCATGCCAACATTCAGCCAACCGTGCAAACTAAAACATTTGGTAGTTCCTGCCTACGGTATTTTGAATCAATTTAAGTAGATATATTATATCTTATTGATTTTACAAAAAAATAAATCTTGGCACGGTATTGGCTATAGAGACCGCCAGAGCCTAAAAAAAATTATGCTGAAGGTTGAAGCAAGTAAAAAGGAGGCATCATGGCACTGGAAATATTAATATTTTATGGGCCGACCCAGAACAACGGCCACGAAATTAAAGTCGTGAACTTTGTAACAGATCATCTCAAAAAGCGGGGT
>JAUXCK010000175.1 GCA_030618925.1 Desulfobacteraceae bacterium | reverse complement strand
TTTTAGGGGGAAGTCAGGGCGCCCACAGCATAAACATGGCGGTGGTCGATGCCCTGGCGCTTTTAGAAGATAAAAAAAGGTATTTTTTTATCCACCAGACAGGTTCCGAAGATGAAAGCCTGATAAAGGACAGGTATAAAAAGATCGGTGTGGAAGGGCGGGTTAAATCCTTTTTTCATGATATGGCTGCCCAATATATGGCTGCCGACCTGATCATCTGCCGGGCCGGTGCCACGACAGTGGCCGAAGTAACGGCTGCAGGCAGGGGGGCAATTTTTATTCCCTATCCTTTTGCCGCAGATAATCACCAGGCGTTAAATGCTCAGGCATTGGTGGATTGCGGCGCAGCCGAGGTAATCTTTGAACAATCTCTTTCAGGGGAAGTACTGGCCGGGCGAATCAAGTCTCTGGCCGAAAACCCCGGGGAACTGAATGAAAAGGCGAAGAAATCAAAGGCGCTGGGGAAGCCGGAGGCAGCTGACGTGATCGTCAGCGACTGCCTCAGGCTCCTGGAACTTGAGTAACAGCACGGTTTTCAGCGGCCTGTATTTCGAATGATTAAACAAATGTATCAGAAAAAATATCATATTTTTTTTGTGGGCATCGGCGGCATCGGCATGAGCGGCATCGCCGAACTTCTCTTAAACCTGGGATACCGGGTGTCTGGTTCGGATCTTGTTCTGTCGGATATTACCAGTCGCCTGGAAGACCTGGGCGGCACAATCTATAAAGATCATCAGGAAGGCCATATCAGGGGGGCGGATGTTGTGGTCACATCATCAGCGATCACAGGAGACAACCCGGAGGTTCTGGCTGCGCGGAAAGCGTCCATACCTGTTATTCCAAGGGCGGAAATGCTGGGCGAACTCATGCGGCTGAAATACAGCATCGCAGTTGCCGGTGCACATGGAAAAACCTCAACGACCTCCATGGTATCTTCGGTTCTGGATATGGGCGGACTTGATCCGACGGTCGTTATCGGCGGAAAACTGAATAGTGCCGGGACCAACGCTGTTTTGGGAAAGGGAGATTTTATCGTTGCCGAAGCAGATGAAAGTGACGGATCTTTTTTAAAAATTTCACCCACCATAGCGGTGGTCACAAATATCGACAGAGAACATCTCGATTTCTACAAGGATCTTGATGACATTAAAAAGGCTTTTCTGGATTTTATTGATCGCGTCCCTTTCTACGGCCTGGTGGTGTTATGCCTTGACAATGAATCCGTACAAGATCTGATTCCGGATATAAAGAAACGATTTACAACATACGGCATGAGTACACAGGCTGATTTGCAGGCGCGACACATCGAATTTGAAGGGCCCAAGAGTAGATTTTCTGTGTTTCATCATGACCGACTGCTGGGTGACATTAATTTGAATCTGCCGGGAATTCACAATGTCAGTAATGCCCTGGCGAGTATTGCCGTGGGCATAGAACTGGATATGTCTTTTCATGTGATCAAGAAGGGATTAGAGATCCATCAGGGGGTTCAAAGAAGGCTTGAAGTCAAGGGAGAAAAAAAAGATGTCATTGTCATGGATGACTACGGGCATCATCCAACAGAAATCAAAACCACTCTGTCTGCCATCAGGAAAAGCTGGCCGGGGAAACGGATCATTGTGGCCTTTCAGCCCCACCGTTACACCCGAACCAAAGCGCTGTTTTCTGATTTCACACGGTCATTTTATCAGTCAGATGCGTTGGTGGTCATGCCGATTTATGCGGCCGGTGAAACAAAAATAAATGGTGTTAATGCACATGCACTTTATGAGGCCATCATGGCACACGGGCATAAAAATGTGACCGTGGCCGACGACCCGGATGCAGCTGTGTCATATTTGAAAAAACTTCTGACAAAAGGCGATATTCTTTTAACCCTGGGGGCGGGAGATGTCTGGAAAGTTGGCGAAAAGGTATTGGATCAACTGTGAACTCGGGAAAAGAACGGGGTATGACGATTGATCAGAATTGTAAAATCTGGCTTAAAGGCATCTTTGCCGAGCGTGCAAAGTTTGATGAATCAATGGCAAAGCATACCTCTTTTCGTGTTGGCGGGTGTGCGGATGCCTTTGTGGAGCCTGAGAATATTGAGGAGATGTACCGGGTTGTCAAAAGGGCTGACGAAAAGAAAATTTTATGGATGGTTGTCGGGGATGGAACCAATTTACTCGTCAAAGACAGCGGTGTCCGCGGGATTGTTATCTCAACGAGAAAAATCAGGAGACAAATTTCCATGGCATCGGGGGGAGGTGATCTTGTGAGGGTCACCGCAGCAGCAGGAACGCGGCTGAGCGCCCTTTGCCGATTCGCCATTGAAAAAGGGTGGCAGGGGATGAATTTTGCGGTGGGTATTCCGGGTACTGTGGGCGGGGCGATCATGATGAATGCCGGGACTGCCATGGGGACGATACAAGATGTCATTTTCAGGATAAAAGGTCTCGACCCTTCCGGGAGCGCCCGGGTGATTGAAAAATGCGACATGGGGTTTTCGTACCGGAAACTTTCAATTAAAGGCATGGAGAAACCTGTCATTCTTGAAGGCAGCTTCAGCCTTCAGAAAGGAGACCCCGGGGCGATAAAGCGGGAGGCTGAGGTTGTCCTGGAAAATCGCAGGAAAAGACAACCCACAGGTGCAGCAAGCGCCGGTTGTTTTTTTAAAAATCCGGTTTCTGGAAAATCAGCGGGTGAGCTGATCGATCTGGCCGGCCTTAAGGGAAAACAGATCGGGGGCGCGAAAATTTCAGAAAAACATGCGAATTTTATCATCAATACAGGTGACGGGACTGCAGCGGATATCATGGCATTGATGGAAACGGTTCAGGAAGAAATCTATAACACATTTGATATCAAACTCGAACCAGAGGTAAAGATCGTTGGCTAAAAAGAAAATACGTCAAAACAAGTACAAGAAAAAAACCCGTAAAAACCATTCTCGCGGCAGGGGCCGGTTCAAATCGCCGGTGGTCCTTAGTGTGACAACTTTGGCAGGGATCGCCCTGTTGGGCCTGATGAGCCTGGGGCTGGTTTTTATTCATGATCTTCTGATGCAATGGTCATACTTTGAGGCAACGGCCATCTCAGCCAACGAAGGGCAAAGGCTTTCCCGCGCAGATATCTTGAACCAGGCGGGAATCAGGATCGGGGACAATATTCTTTCGATGAATCTCACGCTCGTCAGGGCCAGGCTGATGTCACACCCGTGGATATC
Organism: Desulfobacteraceae bacterium; assembly: GCA_030618925.1. Taxonomy (GTDB): domain Bacteria; phylum Desulfobacterota; class Desulfobacteria; order Desulfobacterales; family SURF-7; genus JAUXCK01. Next base: position 3,081 of record JAUXCK010000175.1, on the reverse strand, counting down.
GGAGGCTGAAGTCGCCAGGGTGTTTCCGGCGGCGGTAAGCATTACAGTGAAGGAGCACGACCCGGTCGCCGTTTTATATCTGGGGAGACATTTTTTGATCAATGGGCAGGGCGAAATATTCAAGGAAATGGATGAAACCGATCAACCTCTCCTGCCTATTGTGACGGGCCTTGATTATTCGGATTTGAACCCTTCCGGGCAACCGAGGGGTATGGCCTATGCCGCTGTCATGGAGGCGCTTGAGTTAAAACAAAAAGCTGAAAAAGATATTCCGGGACTCGTTATCAGGCAGATTGACGTGGACAGGGAAATTGGACTGAAGCTGTATACTTCCGGCAGGATAAAATCGATTCTTCTGGGATACAGTCACTATGGAGTCAAGTACGACAGGCTGAAGAAGATCTATTTTTATTTAAAAAGGGAGAAGCTCTTCACAAAGGTCGATTCACTTAATCTGGTTAATCTTGATCGAATCGTTCTGAGGCCTGCGAAGGTGCTGTCGTCAGCCAGGAAACAAAAGGAGGTTACCCGTGCAAGGACCTGAACTCATTGTCGGTCTTGATATCGGCACCACTAAAATATGCACAGTCGTTGGAGAAGTCTCCGGCACCGAAACGAATATCATCGGCATTGGTACGCATCCTTCTGTCGGGCTTCGCAAAGGTGTGGTCGTCAATATCGAATCGACCGTGGAATCGATCAAGAAAGCTGTAGAAGAGGCTGAATTAATGGCAGGCTGTGAGATCTCGTCTGTGTATGTCGGGATTGCAGGGGGGCATATTATCGGTTTTAACAGTCATGGGATTATAGCGGTTAAAGGATCTGAAATTACCCAGCATGATGTTGACCGGGTGATTGATGCGGCAAGGGCGGTTGCGATTCCAATGGATCGCGAGGTGATTCATGTGCTTCCCCAGGAGTTCATCGTCGACGACCAGCCAGGCATTCAGAATCCTGTGGGAATGGATGGTGTCCGGCTGGAGACAAAAATTCATATTGTAACCGGTGCAGTGGCATCAGCCCATAATATTGTCAAGTGTGTAAACCGGGCCGGCCTGGATGTCTGTGATATTATCCTGGAATCTCTGGCTTCTGGTGAGTCTGTACTGACCCGGGAAGAAAAAGACCTGGGAACCGTTTTGCTGGATCTCGGCGGTGGGACAACAGACCTTGCCATTTTTCACAGGAACAATATCCGGCATACTTTTGTTCTGGCCCTGGGCGGGAATAATCTGACCAATGACGTTTCCATCGGACTGAGGGCCCCCATGGCGGAAGCCGAAAAGATCAAGAAAAAATACGGCTCCTGCCTGTCAAGCCTGATCAGCGGTGATGAGACCATTGAGGTGCCCGGCATGGGGGGGCATAAACCGCGAAAACTGTCCAGACAGATTCTGGGTGAAATACTCGAGCCTCGCATGGAGGAGATGTTTACGCTTCTTAAAAGGGAGATCGAACGGTCCGGGATGGAAAATCTGATTACGTCAGGCGCTGTTGTCACCGGTGGCAGTGCTCTTTTGGAAGGGGTGACAGATATAGCGGAACCGATCCTGGACCTCCCGGTACGCCTGGGTAAACCCCTTGGCATCAGCGGGTTGGTGGATGTGGTCAATAACCCCATGTATGCCACAGGCGTCGGGCTGGTTTTATTTGGGGCCCGAAACAGGCCTGAAACAAAATTTCGGATCCGGGATTCAAATATCTTCAACCGGATTATCAACAGGATGAAGCGGTGGGTTCAGGATATCATATAGTTTAAGGAGATGGATAAACATTGATTAGTTAGTGTCCTTCGCAGCAAGCGGTTTGCATGCAAAGGAGCCTTAGTAACCATAAGGATTAATGGAGGTGGGGATTATGAATTTTACGTATGTGGAAAGTGAGACCTCGGCAAAAATTAAAGTAATTGGGGTTGGCGGGGCTGGTGGAAACGCGATCAACAACATGGTCGAGTCGAATCTTTTGGGAGTCGATTTTATTGCTGCCAATACAGATGCACAAGCCCTTGACATTTCTTCGGCAAAGACGAAGCTCCAGATCGGGACAAAATTGACCGAAGGACTTGGGGCCGGCGCGGACCCGAATATAGGGCGGGAGGCTGCGCTGGAAAACAGGGATGAAATCCGGGCGATTCTGGAGGGAAGCCATATGATTTTCCTGACAGCCGGTTTTGGCGGTGGGACCGGTACCGGTGCCAGCCCCGTCATTGCTGAGATCTGTAAGGAGATCGGTGCACTGACCGTTGCCGTGGTGTCGAGGCCCTTTTCCTTTGAAGGTAAAAAGCGGGCAAAAATGGCGGAGGATGGGATCGAGGCCCTGAAAAATGTTGCGGATACCGTGATTACCATACCCAATGATCGGTTGCGCGGGATTGCACCTAAAAATGCCAAGATGCTCGAGATGTTCAAAAAGGCAGATGAAATCCTGCATCATTCGGTTAAAGGGATTACGGATCTTATCATGGTGCCGGGACTGGTCAACCTTGACTTTGCCGATGTCAAGACCACCATGTCAAAGGCCGGTCTGGCCCTCATGGGAATCGGTATTGCGTCAGGCGAAAACCGGGCAACCGAAGCAGCTGAGCGGGCCATATCGCATCCTTTGCTGGAAGATATCTCCATTGCCGGTGCCAGAGGGGTCCTGATAAACATTACCTGCACAAGCGACATGACCCTCGATGAGATGACCGAAGCATCTGACCGCATCTATGAAGAAGTGGGCGATGACGCGGATATTATCTGGGGGCAGGCCATAGATGAGTCCCTTGGCGATGAGATGCGGGTTACCGTTATTGCCACCGGGATCGGGGCCGATAAGTGGACACGGGACACTGCCAGGAATGAAGTGGCGGAACTCAGAGGAAAAATTCGCGATATTACACCTGAAGATGTTGAAAATGCGTCTAAATTTGAAGAGCCGACCTTCATTCGGAAAAAAGCGGCAGTGGGTGAGGATTCAGGTGCAATTTACAGGGGACTGAAAGGCATGATCCTGGATCATGATGACCTTGATGTGCCGACCTTTTTAAGAAGAAAAGCCGATTAATGCGAGCCTGTTCGCACAAGAGGGATGATTGCCTGT
>JAUXCK010000316.1 GCA_030618925.1 Desulfobacteraceae bacterium | reverse complement strand
TGCCGGTCATCCATTGACCAATTGTTTGATGATCTTGAAGAACTGACCGCCATACTTGAAAAAGAGAGTGCCCAATTTGATCATAAACTGGCAGCGCTTGAATGAAAAGTGGCAAAACCTGAAATTATTATATAATCCTGTTGTAATTTAATCATCAAATATGATAAGATAGGAAGTCAGAAATACCGGTCTCAAATGGGAAGGGCAAAGAACTTTTTATTTCCATGGCTGAAGATAGAAATTTTAAACACTTATTGTGGGGATTCCTTCTGATTCTGGCGGGTTTTGGCGTTTTCTACAGGATTCCCCAAGCAATAGAAAAAATGGAACAAATTTATTCAGTCACCTTGTTCGCCCGGTTTTGCCTGTACCTGATGGGAATCATACTTGTTGGAAGCGGATCCCGCAAACTCTACATTCACTTCCGAAAAATTGACACCAAAGACTGACATGCACCAAAAAATCTGATATAATTCCTGCTCATCACCGTATCAATACCCCAGTTGTCAGTCATCTTAATCACTCAAACTGCATGCCCCTAAACCGCCGGTTATAAACAGCCGGTGACAAATTGAGGTTTCTAAAAATGCCTGATGTTGCAACCCGACAAAGTGATGGAAAAACTCAAAGCCTCCAGTCCGAGGTGATTTACAAGTCAACATTCCAGTCGGTCACTAAAAAAATATTTGCAGCGACAAACCTGGACGATATCCTGATCGGTTTGAAAACCGAAATCGCCGCCCTTTTCACGGCAAAACGCCTGACCATCTATTATGTTGACGGCATAAAGCGTGAACTGGTGTCAAGGTTCAAATCAGGTCATGAGATCAAGGAAATCCGGGTCCCCCTGTCTCCAAAAAGCATTGCCGGCTATTCCGCCTTTAGACAAACACTTATTAATATACAAGATGCCCAAGATCCACAAGAATTAAAAGCAATTGATCCCGCCCTGGAATTTGATGAGAGCTGGGATGAACAATCCGGGTTCAAAACCGCTCAGGTCCTGGTTGTGCCAATCGTATTTAAGAAAATGCTGCTCGGCGCTATTCAGTTTGTCAACCGTATGGACGGAGCCCCCTTTTCCAAAGAAGATGAAAAAAACGCGATTGAGCTGTCTGAAACCCTGGGTATTGGCCTGTATAATCAAAAACGGATGGCTGCCGGCAGGGGGGCACGAAAAAATAAATATGACACGCTGCTTGAAAACCACCTTCTTACCCAAAAAGAACTCAAAAAAATCATCAATGATGCCAGAGACAGGAAAGAGCCGGTCGAAACGGTCATGATGAAGGATTACAAAGTTCCGAAAAAGGATATCGGTGCATCCCTCAGCAAATACTATGATGTTCCATTCGTGCAATTCAGTAAAAACACGCCGATCCCGGGCGACCTCCTGACCGGTCTCAAGGTCCCTTTCTTGAAAAGAAATATCTGGGTGCCACTGCGCAGGGAAGATGACCATATCGTCATTGCCATCAATGACCCCCACGACCTGCAGAAGGGCGGTGGCATCAAATCGCTCTTTCCGGGCGAAACGATTAAATTCAATATCGCCTTTGAAGGGGATATCCTTGAGTTCATCGGCCTTTTCACACAGGATGAACAGGAAATTGCTTCGATTGATGATATCCTGTCCCAGCTTGCAGATGATGACTTAGAGATGGAGGAAGACCTCACTTCCATGGATGAAGAGAGCAGCGTGGTTGTTCAGCTGGTCAATAAAATCATCCTGGACGCCCAGGCCAGAAATGCATCTGATATTCACATCGAACCCTATCCAGGAAGGAATAACACCCAGGTTCGAATCCGGGTTGACGGTGCCTGCACCCTGTATCAGACCATTCCATACCAGTATAAAAATGCGGTGGTGTCCCGTATCAAAATCATGTCTGACCTTGATATTGCCGAACGCCGCCTGCCCCAGGATGGTAAAATCAAATTTAAGAAATATGGCGGCCTCGATATCGAACTCCGTGTTGCAACGGTTCCCACCCAGGGGGGAATGGAAGATGTTGTCATGCGTCTCCTGGCCGCAGGAGAGCCCATTCCCTTAGATAAAATCGGATTTTCAAAATTTAATTACGATCATTTTCTTGGAATGGTGACACAGCCCTATGGCATCATATTTGTCTGCGGCCCCACCGGATCCGGGAAAACCACCACGCTCCATTCAGCCCTGTCTTATATTAACAAAACAGAAACAAAAATATGGACGGCCGAAGACCCGGTTGAAATAACACAAAAAGGCCTCAGGCAGGTTCAGGTCAAACCCAAAATTGGATTTAATTTTGCGGCAGCCATGCGGTCCTTTCTGAGGGCGGACCCGGACGTCATTATGGTGGGCGAGATGCGTGACAAAGAAACCACACAGATCGGTATCGAAGCCTCCCTGACCGGCCACCTGGTGCTCTCAACCCTGCATACGAACAGTGCCCCGGAGAGTATCACGCGGCTTCTGGATATGGGAATGGATCCCTTTAATTTTGCCGATGCCATATTGGGCATTATGGCCCAGCGGCTGGTCAGGACCCTTTGCAAAAGCTGTAAAAAGCCGTATCACCCGGGCAAAGAGGAATTTGATGAGCTTATTCGGGAACACGGGAAAGAACAGTTTGATGAACTGAACATTCAATACACAAAGGATCTTCAACTTTTTAAACCCGATGGGTGTGATGCGTGCAGCAATACCGGATACCGGGGCAGGATGGGAATCCATGAACTGCTGGCAGGGTCCGATAACATCAAACGACTGATTCAGCAAAGCGCCACCATAGAAGAAATTCGGGCGCTGGCCCTCAAAGAGGGCATGAGGACCCTGAAGCAGGACGGTATTTCCAAAATATTTCAGGGCAATTGTGATCTGCTGCAGGTCAGGAAAGTTTGTATCAAATAATATCCCTTCATGGTGGACATTTTTATTTTTATATAGAAAACCTGGTCCTTTGGGCCAGGATCTTTATTCTCTGAATTCTATCTCGACCCACCTTCTTCACTTACCATGTCTTCAAATTTTTTGAGCTGTTTTTCAAAAAGCCTCCGATCTTCCCTGTTTGCCAGGGACAGCGCCCGTTTCTCTGTCAGGACAGCCTCTTCAGCCCTCCCATTCACATAATAGCTTTCTGCCAGGGTATCCAGAATATGCGGCGCCTCTTCCAGTTCGACAGCTTTCAGGGCGAGCACGAGGGCTCTTTCCGGGTCACGATATGTCTCTTCTTCACAGGTCGCAAACAGCCAGGCCAGATTATTTAATACATACAGGTTGTCCGGTTCTAAAAAGATGGCGCGCTCATAGGCCTCGACCGCTTTTTGATAATCTTTCTTATAAATATAATAATGGTCACCTGCTGCCTGAAAAACAGCCGCATTATCGGGTGCTTTCCGCATTTCCCGAAATAACATGGTTCCCACAAAATAATCGTTCAATTTCTCTCTGGTTTCTTCGGATCTCAGCTCAAAGCCGATACCATTTATTAAAATGATGAATACCAGGTAGGCAATAATACTGTACCTGATCTTTCTATAATGACGATCCACCCAGCGCCTGTCCGCATCACATCGCCTGAGATAGTCGATCCGTTCCCTGATGCTGAAATGATGCCAGTTCGGCTTCTCCGGCGGCTGCCCGCTGATGATCGCGATTTTTGTCAGGGAAGAAATGAGGGGGCCCGCATCGTTCTGAAATTCATACGCAAAAATATCTGCCTGCCGTTCAAAATTCCGCATAAAATATCCGAAAACAAATCGAAAGTAGATGAAAAACAGGCCTATAAATAAAAAGGCCTCTATTGTAGAATTGCTGAAAACCCATTGTCTGCCAAGGCTGCTCACCATCCAGTACAGGGGCTCAAAATAGATAAGGGCTGCATTAAAACCAAGGCCCAGGATGATTTGAGAATGGAGAATTGTCCATATGAGGCTCATAAAAAAAAGAAGGTAAAACACCAGGTGCTTTTTCTTTACATGACCAATTTCATGAGAAATAACCGCGTCAAGTTCCTTAAGATCAAGGAATCTAAGCAGGGCAGGTGTCACCAGGATATAGCGAAACCTTCTGACCAGGCCCATGACCCCTGCCGTAATCATCCGGCCGCCGAAAATAGGCCAGTTGAGAATCTCGGCATATTCAACCCCGGCTCTGACACAAGACGCTTCAATCCGAGTTCTATGGA
>JAUXCK010000321.1 GCA_030618925.1 Desulfobacteraceae bacterium | reverse complement strand
GTTTGCGGAATAAAATGAAGCGTCATTGTCTGAAAAATTCAGGGGGCTTTTTGCATTTATGGTCACTCATTCTTGTCATTATTTACTGCGGCCTTATATCAATTGCGTGCACCCCGGCCAGGGAGATCCGCAAACCGCCTGACTTCAAAATTTTACAGACAACGCTTTCCAGAAAAATCGATTTGACACGAACCCACAGTACACCGGTCCAGGCAAGCACACAGTTTTCGACTCAGGACCTGGAAATCATATCCCACATAAGATATGCCAACCTGTCAGGCAGGCATCAGCTAAGGTGGGAGTGGTATGATCCCCAGGACCGTCTTTATTGTGCTACGGATAAATACGCTATTTCGGTTTCGCCGGAAAAGTATGTTAGACAAGGATCCTCCTGGCATAAAATATCTGTAAAAGGCACCGGGGCAAGCCAAAATCCAGGAGAATGGAAAGTCAAAATTTTTCTGGATGACGTCGCCGTTGCCACCGACCCCTTTACCATCATCCCGACGATTTCGGAGATTGATTTCGGCAGCTACTACGCCCTGGTCATCGGCAATGACACCTATCAGTCCCTGCCAAAACTGGTCACCCCGGGGAACGATGTACAGACAATCTCCAAACTCCTTGAACAAGACTATGGATTTAGCGTCAAGCTGCTCAAGGATGCCTGCCGTTCAGATATCATTCTATCCCTGGATAAATTCAGACATCTTCTGACCCTGCAGGACAACCTGCTCATATATTACGCTGGTCACGGCAGTCTCGATAAGGAAGAGGATGAAGGTTACTGGCTCCCGGTCGATGCGACACGATATGATAAAACAAACTGGATATCCAACGCCTCCATCACATCGTCTTTAAAAGCCATAAAAGCAAAACACATCCTGGTGGTGGCAGACAGTTGCTATTCAGGAAAACTGACCAGGGGCAGCGAAGGCCTCCATGTCCGGCTTAAAGACCTGGGTTACTATTTTCACATGTCCCGGAAAAAAGCGCGTGTCGTTCTCTCGTCCGGCGGCCTGGAACCCGTCCTCGACACTGAAGGCACGGGGAACCACTCTGTTTTTGCATCCGCATTTATAAATGTTCTTGAGGAGAATGAGTCGATTATGGACGGCACACTGTTTTTTAACAAGATCCGGCGGATAGTGGTATTGAATTCAGATCAAACGCCTGAATATTCCGACATCCGAAAATCAGGGCATGAGGGAGGAGATTTTCTGTTCATAAGGAAATATTAGTGTTTTTTTTTAAATGGCTTTTACTCGGAAACCCATACTTCATGGACCTTCATGTCTCTTATCAACACGGACCATCCCGGGCCATAAGACCACACCTCTCCTTCATGAACTGGTATTTTGGCGAAGGGGTTCCCACATCGGCCGGTGAGTTCTTCGACAGTTCCAAGGTCCCTTCCCCGGAGTACAACCATTTCGACAAAATCATTTACCACAAGGGCTGAAGAGCCGTTAGGGGACAGGTAGATATGACCGCGTATCATTTTATTTTGCCAGTCATACGCGGTTTGATTCCATTTGTCCAGCAATGCCCTTGAGTGGCTGTCCTTCAAAAGATCACTGCCTATTTTAACAGGCAACCGCCATGGAAACGGTGCATCAGCCGTTGCCTTAGGGGGCAGGCAATTCCGGGCACCTGCTCCGGCCCCTCTGCACACATTGGCTTCATAAAGGCCCGGAACTGTCTCGGGAGCGGAAACGAGCCTTTCCCAGACAGCCTGTGCTTCACCGCTGCGTTTTCGTTTTTCTAAAAGTATTGCAAGATTATACAATATGCCGGGCGGCACGTCCGCCCTCTGTGACATATCTTTCAGCAGCTTTATGGCGTGCGGCCACATGTCCACATCCGGCGCCTCATGATACATGATGAGGGCCCTTAACCCTTTCGCTTCTGTGTGGTCCGGCTCGAGCTTCAGGGCTTCTTCAACAGCGGCACGTGCTTTATAGATATCGCCCAGGTAAAAATATGCCACGCTAAGATTAAGTCGGGACGGCACATACATCGTGTCCGAAAAACAGGCTTTCTCGAAATAGCTGACAGACATCCTGAGACTGTCGCGGGCCGCATCAGACAACTTTATGTTAGCGCCTTTCTCCCTGAAAACCAGTCTCTCCGCCCGGGTTGACAGATCTATGACCGACGGCAGCCAGTATTCGTAAGCCAGCGCTGAAGGCATCCTTTTTATGCCCAGCTTCAGATAGCAATACCCCAGGTTGTTAAATACTTCCCGGGACGGGAATGTTTTCTGAAAATCCTGAAGGAAATAAACAGCATCTTCATAACGGCCAAAGTGCGCAAGCCGAACACCAAATTGAAAAAAATCAATCTTCTTCTTGATCCTGCTCAGGCGGGCCTGCAGAAGCCGGGCTCTCTCCATTGGGTGTGGATGGCTCACATCCACCTGGGTATGGGCCTGGTTCATCCAGTAGGTAAAGAAGTTCTCTTCATGATGACGGCCATCATTTATCGTCTCCACCGAAAAACCCGCTATTGCGGCATAAACGAAACCTGTATCGTCCGCCTCCATTTCTCTTTTCTTTGAAAGCGCGATACGATGCCCGCCCGATGCCGGTGATTCATCCGTTCCCCCAATGAGAATCTTTTTCACCCTCTTCGACCAGGGATCCTGATCACCGGATAAGGCCATAAACGTTTCCATGTGCCAGAAATCGTTATTTGCCAGATGGGCCAGTTCATGGCCAAGAATAAACGCCATACGGGCATCCCCGCGGCTCCGTTCCACACCCTGGTAGCAGATCTCTACAGCTTTTACCGAAAGAATGATATGCCCGTCCGGGAGTGCAATTGTCCAGGGGTCGCTCAGGTTGTTCACGATTTTCAGCCCGGAAACACGATACCCTCTCTTATCGGCCACCCGCTGTACTTGATCGAAAATCTCATATGTTCGTTTTATCAGGATATTTGCACCAGGGTCGGAAAGCCCATACGCCTTGATATAAAACTGCACGCTGGCTTTAAGGTTCTCCTGGGCAGCCAGATGACCCCGCTGAGGCCCAAATATTGCTGCGCTTATCAGGACCAGGGCCATCAGGCCCGGCCGAAACCGATTTAACACTGGTGATTTCATTTTTGGTATGGGAAAAACCGCATTGGTAAAGGGTTCAAAACTGTGAAACTCAATCTTAAAATGGGATTTTAACATTCATTATTGGATATCTGACAAACACTCACGAAGCGATTCCTTCAATAATGACCTCTAACTCCTGCCTGACGGACCTGCAGGTACGTGTCTCATCTTTTTCCTGCTGGCTGAAAAGCGATTTTATCCGCCCCAATGATCTTGTGAGGACAACCGCTTCGCTCTCCTTTTCAACACGGGATGACAAAAGCCTTTCAAAGATTTCTATAATTCCTTTTTGGGTATCCCAGAAACTGTCCGGCATTTTTTCTCCTGATCCGCACACAGAAGTCACCAGGGCGTACCACAACCCCAGACGATAATAGTCATCCCATTTTTCATCCCGGGTGCCCGTGTCAAAAAAATCCGCTTTGCTTTGAATGAGTCCCCAGCCGTTTCGTATCCCTGATACAAAGGCCCCGGCTGCCGGTGAATGCTGCCTTGCAGCATCTACAAACCCATAGCCCCTCAAAACAGGCCCTTTTGGACGGCCTTCAAAATCTGTAAGAAAAATTGAATCGTCAGGCATAATAGTGTGCTCAAGAACAAATTGATATTGTGTCTTGATAACACCGGGCAGATCTGATTGTTGACGCACAGGGAGCCAAAAAAATAATATCAGGCACGCGGCAAGGGCAAGGCCATATGCGATGAGGTTTCTCCTGTTGCCGAACCACGGGTTGTGCTTTTCTTCTGCTGTTTCCGGATAAGCATGCAACTCCATACCGGCCCGACCCTTATCGGATAAGGCTGCAGATGCGGCAAGCCATTCATTATAGCATGTCGGGCAAGCATCCAGATGCGCCATGATGGTTTCACGCTCTTTTGATGTCAAACCGCCATCCATAAAGGCAGCAAGGTCATTCATGTCCGGACACGGGCCCCTGCTTTCACCGGCCCGGGAAGAGATGGCAAACAATGCCCTTAAACGATCTT
>JAUXCK010000076.1 GCA_030618925.1 Desulfobacteraceae bacterium | reverse complement strand
TCAGGACGATTGACGCAAATGCATATGACGGCGATTGAGAAAGGACAACCTTAGTGGCAAAAAACCTTTTCATTACCTCGACAGAAGCAAGAAGCGGCAAATCTGTCATTTGCCTGGGGATTATGGAACTGCTCTTTCGAAATATTGACAGGGTCGCTTTCTTCAGGCCCTTGATCAACCCTCATATGACCGGTAAAAAAAAAGACAACGACATCAATCTGATCACGTCACATTATCACCTGGAAACTCCATATGAAAAAACATTTGCATTCACCACCATCGAAGCCGGCAATCTGATTGCACGCGGTAAAGACGATGAATTTCTGGAGGGCGTGTTTACAAAATACAAGACACTCGAGGAAACCCATGACTTTATCCTGTGCGAAGGCACGGACTATGGCGGATCGATATCGGCCTTTGAATTTGACATTAATGCTGAAATTGCAAAGAACCTGGGATGCCCTGTGCTTCTTGTGGCCAATGCCCATCAAAAATCAGTGGGCGAAACTGTTCGATCCATAGAAATATCTATCGAGTCTTTAATGGACAAGGGGTGTAATGTGATTGCCACTATTGCAAATCGCATTCATCCGGAAGACAGAGAAAAAATTCTGGAGAGACTCGCCAGTAAGGGGCTGGGAGCCGGACAATTGTTATACACCATTCCAGATAACAGGGCCCTGGGCAGCCCGACCATGGGTGAAATCGCCGGCATTTTAGATGCAGACGTTTTATATGGCCATGACCAGATGAACAGGCATGTCTACAGTTTCGGTATTGCCGCCATGCAGCTGAAGAATGTACTGGAACGAATAGAACACGGTGCACTCATTATTACCCCTGGCGACAGGGCGGATATCATTGTTGCCTGTCTGTCGGCGCTTACTTCCGTGTCTTTACCCAATATTGCCGGCATACTGCTAACCGGCGGATTGAAGCCTGAAGAACCTGTACGCAGACTCATCGAGGGCTTTCCAAACCTTCCGCCGATCCTGATTGTGCCGGAGGACACATTCCCCACCGCCAAAAAAGTGGCGGATGTTCATGCGGTCATATCGCCGGATGACCCTCGTAAAATCATGAGAGCCCTGGGGCTTTTTGAAAAGAATATTGATGTCCATGAACTGGGGGACACCATCATCGAGACCCGGACAACCATTGTCACTCCGAAAATGTTCGAATATGGGCTTCTTGAGCGGGCAAAAGCACACAGGCAGCATATCGTTCTGCCCGAAGGCGATGAAGAAAGAATCCTGAGGGCGGTTGAAATTTTGCTGCATCGGGAAATTGTGGATATTACCCTCCTCGGCAGGCACAAAAAAATTCAGGAAAAAATCTTGCGCCAGGGACTTCGAATGGACGATGTTCATATCATCGATCCCCAGGATTCAGACATTCTGGATGATTATATCACTACCTATTTTGAACTCCGGAAACACAAGGGCATTAACATGGAATTTGCCCGGGATATGATGTGCGATGTGAGTTTCTTTGGCACAATGATGGTATACAAAGGCCATGCGGATGGAATGGTGTCAGGTGCCGCACACACCACTCAGGCAACTGTCCGGCCGGCATTTGAAATCATTAAAACCAAAAAGGGGGGGGCGGTGGTATCCAGCGTGTTCTTCATGTGCCTGGCGGACAGGGTCCTTGTTTACGGGGATTGCGCTATCAATCCGGATCCGAATGCTGAAAGACTGGCAGAAATCGCCATGAGTGCAGTACAAACAGCCAAAACATTTGGCATTGATCCCAGGGTTGCCATGCTGTCCTATTCTACCGGTGAATCCGGCCAGGGTGTGGATGTGGACAAAGTCCGTTCAGCCACCCGCATTACCAGAGAAAAATGTCCGGACCTGATTATTGAAGGTCCCATACAATATGATGCTGCGGTGGACCCGGAAGTTGCCAAAACAAAAGCACCGGACAGCCAGGTTGCGGGCCGGGCAACCATTTTTATCTTTCCTGATCTGAATGCAGGCAACAACACCTATAAAGCGGTTCAGCGGTCGGCAGGGGCGGTGGCCATCGGGCCGGTTCTTCAGGGGCTTAACAAACCTGTAAATGATTTGAGCAGGGGGTGTACGGTGACGGATATTATCAACACGGTAGCGATTACCGCAATTCAAGCACAGGCCGAAAAGGGGCTGGTTTGAAAATCCGGGTCATCCCCGCCGATGAGGTGCTTAAAATCGCCCGGGAAACAAAAAAAGGTAGTGAACGATTCAGCATAGAACAAAGGAGGTGCTTGTCCCATGAACCCGGATTCGGAAAAAAATGCAGGCATGCGACATGACGCATTGGAAATCTTTAATGCAGGGATTCGGGCGGTTGAGCCTGCCGCGGCTGTCAAAAAATACTGCCGCATAGAAGACGGGCAGTTTTTTGTCGACTCAGACCGGTACGATCTGGAACAATTCAAACATATTTATGTCATTGGTGCCGGAAAGGCGTCAGCACCCATGGCTTCTGCAGTAGAGGAAATGTTCGGAGAAAAAATCACACGCGGCCTGATCAATGTGAAATACGGACATGTGGAAAAACTCAGTCATATCAGCCTGACAGAGGCCGGGCACCCGGTGCCTGACCGGGAAGGGCAGGCCGGTGCAGAGAAGATCATGAATATAGCCCGTAACGCCGGGAAAGACGATCTTGTACTCTGTTTGATTTCAGGAGGCGGGTCCGCCCTCCTCCCCGTCCCTGCACCGGGTCTTTCTCTCAAAGACAAACAGGACACCATAAGGGTCCTCCTCTCATGCGGTGCATCCATTGAGGAGATAAATGCCATCCGGAAACACACCTCTCTGATAAAGGGGGGAAGACTTGCCCAGGCCGCTTATCCGGCTGAAATGATCATATTGATTTTGTCTGACGTGGTGGGAGATGATCTTTCTGTTATCGCATCAGGCCCGACAGTTCCAGATGCCAGTTGTTTCGAAGATTGTTTGAACATCATTAACAAATATCGCATAGAACATAACATTCCAGACAATGTATTGTCCCATATAAAAGCGGGGGTGGCAGGAGATATTGAGGAGTCACCAAAGAAAAATAACCCGGTCTTCGAAAAAACAAAAAATATCATTATCGGCAGCAACATCGGCGCTATTCGTGCGGCCCGGAAGAAAGCAGAGCGCCTGGGGTATCACACGATTATCCTCTCCTCAATGATCGAGGGTGAGACAAAACACGTGGCCCGCGTCCATACCGCCATTGCCAGGGAAGTGCTGAAAACCGGAAATCCAATTCCCCCTCCGGCCTGTATCCTTTCGGGCGGCGAAACCACCGTTACCCTGAAAGGAGACGGAAAAGGGGGAAGGAACATGGAGTTTGTTCTTGCAGCAGCCCTTGACATTGCTGACGCAGAGGGGATCACCGTCTTAAGCGGCGGAACAGACGGCAATGACGGTCCCACTGATGCGGCCGGCGCCCTGGCAGATCATCATACACTGGAGAAGGCTGAAGGAAAGGGCCTTGATGCACCTTCTTTTCTATCCAACAATGATTCGTACCATTTTTTTCAGAAGATAGACGACCTGCTGATAACAGGCCCGACCAACACCAACGTAATGGATCTGAGGATCCTGCTTGTGAGGTAACCAAAGGGAATGAATCACAGCGGAATCGTTATTAGAAACCCAATGCCGTTGCCCGGACTGCTGCTGCATTCTATCTGTCCATTGAGAGACTGGGTGGCAAGATTATATACGATGTGCATGCCAAGGCCGGATCCCCCCTGACCCCGCTTGGACGTAAAGAAAGGGTCGAATATTTTTTTAAGGTCTTCTGCATTCATCCCTTTGCCATTGTCTTTGTAATTGAAAAGGAGTTTCCCTTCAGATGAGGACATCTCTAAATTAATCTTTCCCTTTTCAATGTCATCAAATCCATGATTCAGAGAGTTCATCACAAAATTGGTAATAATCTGTGAGAATGCCCCTGGATAGCTGGTGAGTTCGAGATCTTCCGGGCAATCTACCGAAATGGTGTGCCGGGTCCTTTTGTATTTAGGCCCCAGGCTGAGGAGCACTTCGTCAATAATTTTTTTCAGATTGAACTTTCGACGCTCGTCGCTGGATTGGTCTACCGCAACCTGTTTAAAGCTGGTAATTAAATCCGCCGCCCGCCTCAGATTGGTGTGAATGATTGAAGACGCTTCGGATGCGGTATCCATATACCGTTCAAAATCGGACCGTTTTAGATCTTCTGCCGCATACATTTCAGAATATTTCTTGACTTCTTCTTCCAGGAAAGAGGCTGCGGTAATGCCGACACCTATGGGCGTGTTGATTTCATGGGCAACACCTGCCACCAGGTCTCCCAGTGCGGCCATTTTTTCTGCCTGCACGAGCTGATCCTGCGCAAGTTTCAGAGTTTTCAGAGACGCCTGCAGGGCCTGATTTGAGACTTTTAATGCCGCTTCAGCGCGCTTTCGTTCCGTAATGTCCCTTGTGGCACCTTGAAAGCCAACCGATTTTCCGTTGTCATCAAATATGAGTTTCCCGTTAATCTCAACATCAATTTTTTGGCCGTTTTTATGATAAAAAACGGTCTCAAATACCATTCCAATATGGGTCTCTTTTTTCTCAAGTTCTTTCCGAAATATGGATATGATCTCCTCCATATTCTCTGGCGGGCAATGGTCAGGCCATAAGCTCCCGACCCATTCTTCCGGAAGAAATCCAAACATGGATGAGACAGATGGATTGACATAAATAAATTTGTAATCCAAATTCATCAACCAGATGCAATCGAGTGTGTTATCTGCCAGCAGTCGATGTTTTTGCTCACTTTCCCGCAGTGCTTTTTCAGTATGTTTTCGTATGGTGACGTCGTTTAAAATCACCATGATATCTGTATGTCCATTGTCTTTTACGGGCAGCGTATTCAGGGCAAATTGTTTCCCGTTCAAACCCAGCGGAGATTGCTCTGTAATGGTCTGTGCTTCGTCTCTGCCAATCTCCAATAAATCCTTGATTCTTTTTTTCTGGGTTCCCTGAAAGAGGTCGGTGAAATTCGACGCCAGGAGCCGCTCTTCAGGAATCCCTGTTAAAGAGACAGCCGCCGGATTTGCATAAATTATTCTTGCCCCTTCAGTCAGTTCTAAAATGCCTTCCGCCATATTGTCTAATATGATTTCAGAGTGTTTCCTCGAGGACATCAACTCCTTTGTGATCTCCCGATGATATATCCCCTCAAGCCCCAGTATTTCGCCTGAATAATCCGTCGCTGCATCACGGGCCAGTGCATTCAAGATGGCATGGACATGCTCGGTCATGTTGTTGAAGGGACCCTTGGCAATACAGGCATCAGCACCGAAATCAACGTAATTTATTTCTTCCTCCAGAACAACCGCGGAACAGATTACAAGATAGATATCCTTGAGTTCCGGCATACTGCGAATGACCTTGCACAGTTTTTCTCCGTCAATATTGGGCATTATCCGATCAATAAACATAATGTCCGGTCGATAGGTCTTTAAAACATCCAGAGCGGAAAGCCCATCTTCGGCCGTCAGGACCTGATGCCCATCCTTTTTGAGCATTTTATCCATGAATTTTAGCATGAGTGGATGATTATCCACTACCAGCACCTTCATCATATGATTGACCCTCTTTTATTCGGCCATTTGATGCGCCCTGGAAAGTGTCTCTTTTGCCTCCCTGGCCATGGTGTCAAGAAGATCGCGACAGGTCGGCACATCATTAATAAGGCCGATTGACTGGCAAACCATGAGGGGGGCAACATCGACATCCCCCTCGTCCCAGGCCTTCTTGATTCTGTCTCCGCCCATTAAGGGAATGAGTTCATCCAATCCCCCGCCCCTTTCTTCAATGGCCATAATGGCCTCAATGCTTTTATTCATCAGCGCTCTGCCTTGAAGGCCTATTGATCTTCCAAAAATTATGGTTTCATATTCCTCTCGTTTGACAAGTTCATCTTTGATTTTGTCGTGAACGAGGCACTCTTTGGTAGCAATGAAACGGCTGGCCATCATGACGCCTTGCGCCCCCAGATTCAAGGCGGCTGCAAGAGATCTGCCATCGGCAATGCCGCCGACGGTGACCACCGGTATGTTTACGGAGTCAGCGATCCTGGGGGTGAGAATCATTGTGCTCACATCATCATTCAAGGGATGCCCGCCTTCTTCTATTCCGGCCGCATAGATCCCGTCGTATCCCACCTTTTCTGCATGACGCGCATGGCGTACAGACCCCACCTTGTGAAAAAGTTTTACGCCGGCTTTTTTTAACATCTCGATAGCCTCCATGCCGATGGCACGATCGAGCGGTGCGCCGGAGACTTCGATGCCCGCCACCTGTTCCTCCGCACAAACCTTTGCATACATGATATGATGTTCAGCCGAGATGCGTATGGAAGGAAGCGCCGTAATGTTTACCATAAACGGTTTGTCAGTGAGCTTTCTGGTTTCATTGATCGCGTTTCTGAACTCCTCCTCAGTATTATAATTGCCGGATGTAATATTGCCCATTCCGCCGGCATTGGAAATCGCGGAACACAGAGGCGGCGTGCAAAGCCACATCATGGCGCCGCAGATAATCGGGTACTCAATGCCAAACATTTCTGTGATATCAGTTTTAAACATGCCTTCCCCCTATTGTTATGTTTTAGATCCTGTTTTAAACTCTTTTCAGTGCCCTGCCGCCCCTTTTGCCGGTGGTTTTTCCATTTTCCATGGACACCTTTCCATTGACAAGCAGATGAACGACGCCGTCACAATATTGATGCGGATTTTGATACGTCGCGTGGTCGGTCAGCGTCTTCAAGTTAATCATTGCAATATCTGCGTAGTTCCCTTGTGAAATTTTCCCTCTTCCTTTCATGTTAAATTTTTCAGCCGGCAGAGAGGTCATGGATCTGATGGCCTGCTCCAAATTCATCAGATTTTCATCCATGGCAAACTTCCTGAGCTTCCTGGGGAAAGTGCCGTATACACGGGGGTGCGGTTTGGTCATGTCCTTTGGAACCGTCCATCCGTCGGAAGCAGTGATAATGTAGTCATTGGGCATAAGATCTCTTACCACCCCCATGTCCTGAGCAAAAAATACGGCCACGGGTGCAGGGTCCTCACAGGCCATATCCACATAGGCGTCCGAAGGGGCCCTTCCTTCCATTTCGGCAATCTCTTTTATGTTTTTTCCTTCATACTCTTCTTTTTCTGCATACATGGTGATGAGTATTTTTTCAGGACCGAGATAAGTAAAGACCTCTTCAATCGCTTCTTTTATCTGTTTTCTTCCCGCTGTCGTCCTGAACTCCTCCTTTACCCCGGTGCTGGTTTTGAATTTGTTTGGAAGAAGGATTGCCACAAAGGTTGACCCTGCTGCATAGGGGTATTGATCTGCCGTCAGATCATGCCCCTCCAATCTGGCCTCTTCTATAAGGTCTATAAGCTGGGAAGTCCTGGTGTTGTTGATCGGCTCAGCGATTTTTAAATGCGAGATCTCCACAGGGATATCGGCCTGTTTTCCGATCTCGATCGCCTCTCTGATGGATTCCAGCACACCCGGATTTCCATTTGCATTGACCCTGCCGGATTCGTCTCTCATATGAGTGGTGTAAAGGCCGCCGTATCTTTGTACGACTTTTGCGATTTCTATCAACTCTTTTGTTGATGCCATAAGCCCGGGTGCATATTCAAGCCCTGTGGAAAATCCCACCGTCCCCTTTTCCATTTCCTCGGCAACTTTCGCTTTTATGGCGTCGAGCTGTTTTGCATTCAGTTCACCGGGCTGATTTTTTCCAAACAGCTCTTCTCTTATCATGCCATGGGGTGCCAGGTGGTATACATTAGACCCGAACTTAACTGAATCTACAATACTGAACCAGCGCTCGGCATCAGTATATCCATACCCGCAGTTTCCTGTCACAACCGTTGTCACACCCTGGTAAAGGTAGTTGTGGTTCCCCTTCCAGCTGGGCATTACATAAGACAGATAGCGTTTTGTCCCCATTCTCTTAAAGGTCAGGTCGCAATGGGTGTGAATATCGATAAATCCCGGTGTGACAATCAGGCCGGCTGCGTCAATGGTTTTTGCTGCCTTTTGTGTAAGGGTTCCGATGGCGGAAATTTTATCACCTTCAATGCCGATATCGGCAACAAAGGGTTTGGAAAGCGTGCCGTCATAAATAGTACCCCCTTTAACAATAACATCAAATATCGTATCCTCTGATTTTTTCTCAGTCGAACATCCCCAGTATGGAACCGCCCCTACAAGGGTAACCGCAGCGGTGGTTTTTGCCATTTTCCCCACAAACTCTCTTCGGGTCAGATTATCTCCGGTGTCCATGTCTTATCCTCCTCTCATCGTCTTGATTATCTGTTAGTGCAATCCATAAATGGCTATTTATGGATGGACACAAGTTATCGAGGGTCAATTTCAACCGCCATCTAACCCGGGTTTATTGACAGGCACGCCTCGCCACTGAATTGAGGGGCAATCACGTCCTTTTCACCATCATCACAATCTATGAGCTTCCTGTAGTTTAGATCAATTTCATTCCGATCATCAGGACCGGTTACAAACCCGTCTCCATCCGTATCCCGGTAAGGGTCGGTTCCCCAGACGGTCAGATAATTGGTTGCATACGCATTCATTTTCAACTCTGAAGCGGCCATGGCCGAAATGAACCGATTGGCAATCAAGGCGTATCCGGTATGGGAAGGATTCATCCCGTCCAGGCTGAAAAATCCTCCACCCAGGGTTGTTGTCAGGGGATAGGTGCCGACCCCCCGTGTAATGACGAACGCACCTTCCGCCACAGTATCAAAAAATGCGTTGATATCTACAAGCGTTACATTTTTATACTGGTCGCACAGGGTGCTGATATGCGCGTTAATCTCGGCCACTCGATCGTTGAGCGCTTCCACGTCATCCGAATGCAGCAGGTTTCCTTCCTCAGCGATTAAGGTCAGGATTTTGTCGTTTAGCGTGTCCTCATTCATTAATGCGGTGCCGAGGTTTACAAAAGCCGTAAATCCCAGATAATCCCCGTCTGCCAGGGCGGTAACGCTGGCCCCATCACCGGCAAGCGATTCTATGTCTGAGCGGCTGAAAATGGCGCCCATGTCGGTTACTTTTGGTATGTTGGCCACAAAAATATAGCTGTCGTCTATTTCCGCCAAAGATTGAATAATGTCGGACAGGCCGGCCTGAATTGAAATAAGGTCATGCCCTTCACCGGTATCATTTAAAAACGTATCAATATCATCGGCTGAAAGTCGGGTGCCATTGTCAACGGCAATGGCGGCCAGCACATCGTTGTTTCCGATCCCGAGG
>JAUXCK010000064.1 GCA_030618925.1 Desulfobacteraceae bacterium | reverse complement strand
TATTTGGCTATGGGTCATTGCTCTGGAACCCGGCGTTTAATTATATCGAAAAACAGGCCGCCAAGCTATACGGTTTCCATCGACGATTCTGTCTCAGCCTTACCATCGGCAGGGGCAGCCCTGAACATCCTGGGCTGATGCTGGCTTTAGACCGCGGCGGCTGCTGCAATGGTCTGGCTTTCAAAATAGCTGCCAGTGAAATTGATTCAGAGACGGACATCTTGTGGATGAGAGAACGACTCACCGGCGCCTACTTCGCACGGTACGCCACTATAAGAATCGGGGGTAAGACGACAAAAGGGTTGACCTTTATCATCAACCGCACCCATTCCCGCTATGTGGGGAGCCTCAACGCAGAGGATACTGCCGGATATTTACTGCAGGGGAAAGGGATTTTGGGAACCTGCCGCGAGTATCTGGAAAATACGATCCGTCAGCTGGATAAGATCAAAGTGCAGGATCATTATCTGCATCACCTTTATCATCTGATCCAGGAAAAGGATCAAACAACTGCCCCCTGAGAGTCCCGTGTTGTGCCCCGAGGGTAAGGTTGAAAATAGTGGAGAAAGCATAGAATGATCCCTGAAAGCAGCAGGCGTTTGAGTAAAGACCGCAGGCAATTCTACGATCTGGCATACAGCGGCCGTGAAAGGCGTGTTTCCTACAGGCGAATCAGAGACCAGATAGACATTTTCTTTAAAAGGTTGGGGCATCGTCTTTACCGGAACCCTGTCAAGGCGCTTCTGTTTGTGCTCATCACAACCCTTGTCCTGATCCTTCAAGTCCCGAACCTGGTCATTGATACGTCGACAGAAGCCCTGTTGCGCAAGGACGACCCCATCCGGCTCGAATATAATGAATTCAGGGACCAGTTTGGGAGGGCTGAAATGGTGATCATTGCGATCCAGCCCCCGAACATCTTTGATGAAGCATTCCTGAAAAAACTGAAAAAGTTTCACACGGAATTAGAAAATGGGATCCCGTATATAAAAAACGTCACGAGTCTGATCAACATCAGAAGCATCCGTAGTGAGGGAGATGCACTCATCGTCCAGGATCTTCTCGAGAACTGGCCTGATGAAGAGATCGACATGCCTGTTTTTCAACAAAAGGTGATGGGCAATCCGGTTTACCTGAACACTATTATCTCCGAAGATGCCGGGTTGACCGCAGTGATCATAGAGACAGAAGCGTCTATTTCAAATCAAACGGAGGTGGAAGATGCTCTGAATGCCTTCACAGAAGACGATTTCTCATCAGATGAGGACCCGAACCCGGGTGGACTGACAGGAGATCACTATCTTACCCCCCGGGAAAACCATGATATCGTCGAGGCGGTCCAGCGTATTGTCGACCGCTATCAGGGCCCGGATTTTAAAATTTTCTTTTCCGGTGGCCCGGTCGTCACTGATATATTCAATATCAGCCTTGTAAAGGACATGAAGAAATGCATGCTGCTTTCGGTCATGGCGTCTGCCCTGTTTTTTGGCTTGCTTTTTCGCAGGGTGTCGGGTGTCATTCTTCCCCAGGTCATTGTTAGCCTTTCCATGATTTCCACAGTGGGTCTCATGGCCCTTTGCAATGTTCCGTTTAAGATTACGACCATGATTATACCGGGTTTTCTGGTTGGGGTAGGCCTTGCAGACTCTGTGCATGTGCTTTCCATTTTCTACAGGCACTATTCACAAAACGGAAACAAGGAAAATGCGGTTGCATTTTCCCTGGGGCACTCCGGACTGCCGATTGTCATGACGAGCATGACGACTGCTGCAGGCCTGCTGTCCTTTTCATACGCAAAGCTTACGGCGATTGCAGAGATGGGTATTTTTGCCGCTTCAGGCGTATTGCTGGCGGTTTTTTATACCATCATTATGCTGCCGGCGCTTCTCGCCCTTTTGCCCATCAAACAGACAGGCAGTGCAGAAAAAAAATCACATGTCATGGACCGGGTGCTCCTTTTTTTTGCTGATTTCTCTACCTCCCGGCCCGTACCGATTATAGCCACATCTGCGGTGATTTTTATTTTTTCTATCATTTTTATTACCCGGCTTGAATTTTCACACAACGATATTGAATATTTCCCTGATGACACGCAGGTCAAAAAGGATTTAATCCATATTGACAGGGAACTCAAAGGCGTCCTGGCACTTGAAGTCATTATAGACACCGGGGAAGAAAACGGAATATACGATCCGGAAATAATGAACCGTATAGATTCGCTGGCCAAAAAAATCGAAAAAATCAAGAGAAATGAATTGTTTGTCGGTAAAGTGACCTCCATCATCGACATCCTTAAAGAGACCAACCAGGCGCTGAACGGAAACCATCCTGATCACTATACGGTGCCACAAAACAGGGATGCAATTGCCCAGCAGTTTCTGCTTATTGAGAACAGCGGCTCAGAGGACCTTGAGAAACTCGTGGACAGTCAATTCCAGAAAACCCGTTTTACCATCAAAACCCCTTGGGTGGATTCCATTATCTTCGAAAAATTCATTAAAGAAATTCATCAATTATTTAATGAGACCTTCAATGACAAGGCAGATATCGGTATTTCCGGCGAAATCGCACTGATGGCAAGGACAATCCCTGCGACCCTGCACAGCATGACCCAAAGTTATCTGATCGCCTTTGCCGTCATCACTGTCATGATGATCATTCTGGTGGGGAATCTAAGAATTGGTCTGCTCAGCATGATACCCAATCTTCTGCCGATTCTGTTTGTCATGGGATTAATCGGTCTTTCAGGGCTTCCGCTTTCCCTGAATACGCTCATGATCGGAAGCATCGCCATCGGGCTGGTTGTGGATGACACGATACACTTTATGTATAATTTTCGAAGATACTACATGAAGACAAACGATGCCTATATTGCCGTCCGGGAAACCCTTCTCAGCACAGGTCGGGCCCTTTTGATCACGACGTTGATTCTGAGCGCCGGATTTTTCTGCATCATGTTTGGCTCTTTAAAAAACTTTGTTCACTTCGGATTTTTTACGGGCCTGACGATTATCTTTGCATTGCTTGCAGATTTCCTGGTCGCCCCGGCCCTGATGGTTTTCATGATCCAAAAAAAAATAATCAATGTGGACAAACACCCGATTGACCATACTCCGACGCTGAATGAACCCTAATGACGACAAGGTGAAGAATCCGGCAAGGCATAGCACTATAGTGATCTACCTCCTTTTACCAGGTATCCACACAGGCGCGCTTCTTCTTGCTGCGCGGCGCAGGCGGTGGAATAGACTTGAGGGTCCGGGTTACCAGGTGACGTGAGTCGGCCGGATCGATCACATCATCAATCTCAAAGTAGGAGGCCATGTTGATGGCCTTACCATGCGCGTAGGCCATTTTTACCATATTTTCAAACAGTTCATTACGCTCTACAGGATCCTCTATTGCTGCAAGTTCCCTTCGAAACCCCAGCTTTACAGCCCCTTCAAGCCCCATCCCCCCGAATTCGCCTGTGGGCCAAGCCACCACGAAAACAGGGGCCCGAAAGCTGCCGCCGGCCATAGCCTGCGCGCCAAGCCCGTATCCTTTTCGCAATACGATGGTAAAAAAAGGAACGGTCAGGCTGCTGCCTGTAACAAACATCCGGCAGGAGTGACGCACCAGGGCCGTCTTCTCAACCTCGGGGCCTACCATAATGCCGGGGGTGTCGCACAGGAATAAAATCGGTATATCAAAGGCATCGCACAATTGCATGAACCGGCTGGCCTTGTCTGCAGCCGGACTGTCTATGGCGCCTGAAAGATGGGTGGGGTTGTTTGCGATAACGCCTATGGGCCGACCCTCTATCCTGATGAACGCGGTCACCATGCCCAGACCAAAGTGACGGCGAAGCTCCAGTACTGAATCTTTGTCAGCCATTGTCTCAATAACAGACCGCACATCATACATCCTCAGACGGTTCTCGGGTATGATCCCGCGCAGCAGCCTCTGATCCGCACACTCCCATTTTCCGGTGGCCCCCTGAAAGTAGGACAGATATTTTTTGGCCGCTTTTACGGCCTCGGCTTCATCTGCCACCGGAATATCCACCACACCGTTTTGCACCTGAACGTGAATGGGACCCACCTCATCCGGCTTGAATACACCAAGTCCGCCGCCTTCGATCATGGCCGGACCACCCATGCCGATATTGGAGTTTTCCGTTGCAATCACCACATCGCAGCACCCTAAAAGTGCGGCGTTTCCAGCAAAACACCTTCCCGAGTTAATACCCACGAGCGGTACAAGTCCGCTCAACCTGCCGAAAAAATGGAAGGCCAGGCAGTCAAGGCCTGCCACGGCCGACACATCGGTATCGCCCGGCCGCCCCCCACCGCCCTCGGTAAAAAATACCAGGGGAATCCGCCAGCGTTCAGCCAGCTCAAACATTCGATCTTTCTTGTAGTGATTCTTAGCGCCCTGGGTTCCTGCAAGAACAGTAAAATCGTAGGACATAATCGCACACCTGGCTTTCTCATCATCAAAAAGGTGGCCGTTTACACGGCCGACCCCTGCAATCAAACCATCTGCCGGTGTACGCTCGATGAGTTCTTCTACAGACCGCCGTCTCCGCTGCGCGGCAATGACCAGCGCACCATACTCTATGAATGTATCCGGATCGCACAGGTCTGTTACATTTTCCCGGGCAGTCCGCTGGTTTCTCTTCCGACGCCGTTCAACTGCCTCGGGTCGGGCCTCGTCCAGTGTCACTTCATGCCGTCTCTGTACCTCCAAAAGATCAGGGCGGACCTCATCCAGATCAACCTGGGCCATTCCCTCCCCGTCAAATCCGGCCACCTCCTGTGCTTCGATAAAGGCAAGGGGCTGACCCTCCGCCACAGTACTGCCCTCTTCAACCCTCATTTGTCGTATGATTCCGCTGATCGGCGACTTTATCTCATGCTCCATTTTCATGGCGCTCATAATAAATATCTGCTGCCCCTCGTATACAAGCGCACCTTCATTTGCATCGATGCTTATGATCGTGCCCTGCATTTTCGCTTCCATGGCCACGGTGTTCCCGGGGCCTGCCATTTGACAGGGGCCTGGATCAAAAGTGTTTTCTACACGATCGGGTACCGCGGGATGTGCGCCGTCCGTCTTGCCGTAAGAAAGCACGGCAAGCGGGTCGTTTTCGTCCACTGTCGCGCCCACCCGGGGCTGGGCGATGACTTGATCAAAAAAGAGTCGCTGGTGCGCCGCTTTGTAAGGGGCAAGATCTTTAATGAGATCTGCCACAAAACCGGTGTGAATATGATTTTCTATAAAGGCATCATGCTGCAGCAGATTTTGAAGAAAGGGAATGTTGGTGGAAACACCCCCTACCTTGAACTCGCATAGCGCTCTATATGTTCTTGCAACAACATCTGAAAAGTCGGGAGATGTTGAATGCCCGATCAGCTTGGCCAGGAGGGAGTCGAAATTTGGATTCGGTTGATACCCGGCATATCCGCATGTATCCACCCGTATCCCGCGGCCGGACGGAACCTCGAATGCCGACAGCGTCCCCTGCGCCGGGAGGGCTGTCCCGTCTTCCCCCATGGTTTCCATGTTGACGCGTACCTGTATGGCGAATCCCCGGGGCGCAGGTACAGCAGCTTGCTCGAGGTTCATCGCTGCAAGCGTTTTCCCGGTCGCCAGTTGAAGCTGGGTCTTTACAAGGTCAATATCCGTCACCTCTTCGGTGACCGTATGCTCGACCTGCAGCCTTGGGTTTACTTCAATAAAGGCGTAGGCCGCATCGTCATTCCCGGCATCAGCATGGACAAGGAATTCAAACGTACCAGCGCTTCGAAAGTTCACGGCCTGTGCCATTCGGACAGCATCTGCGGTGATTTTCTCACGCAAGCCTTGAGACAACCCCGGGCAGGGCGCGATCTCGATGAGTTTCTGATACTGTCTCTGGATACTGCATTCCCGTTCCCCCAGATGAATAACAGCGCCGGATCCGTCACCGATGATCTGCACTTCTATATGCCGGGCGTTGGTCATTAACTGCTCCAGGAACAAGTCGCCGTTCCCAAAGGCCCCAAGCGCTTCTGACTGGCATCGGGTGTAGGCATCCCCCAGTTCCTCAGGTGTCGAAACAGCCCGCATGCCCCTGCCGCCACCGCCTGCCTTTGCCTTGATCATCACCTTTCCGCCATGGCCCAATGATAATAGAAACGCCCGGGCCTGCGCCAGGGTGACCGGACCCGGTGTGCCGGGCATGAGCGGTACGCCGCATCGCCCGGCCATGTCACGGGCTTGTGTTTTGTCACCCAACACCTCGAGCGTCTCCGCGTCCGGCCCCACAAAGGTGATCCCCTCATGTGAACATTGCCGGGCAAACTCGGCATTTTCACTTAAAAATCCATAGCCTGGATGGACTGCATCACAGCCATACTGTTTGGCCACACCCATAATTTGTTCCATATCCAGGTAAGCCTGCACGCCTGTGCCCTGCAAATCATGTACTTCATCAGCCCTCTTTGTATGAAGTGAATCTGCGTCATCTTCCGAAAATACGCCAACGGTTCGCATATTCAGCTCTGCAGCCGCCCGCATGATGCGAGCGGCAATTTCCCCCCTGTTCGCTACCAGTATTTTCATAACCCGCCTCATTAACTATTTTGACATTCAAAACTTCCAGCTCAGATAAAAACAAGCCGTTCTTAATCCAAACATAATTTGTAGTTACTTATATTTCTCAAGTCAACAGAAGATTGGGTGACTATGTATATAATACCCATCGAGTAAAGTAAACCTTAGGCGTAAACCAAGTTTTTAATTTCACCCCGGACACGCCATGGTCTTGACATTATAAATCATCCTCTATATTTATGTTATATTTCGCCGTAACACCCAATCTTAAGGTGACGAATAAGGGCATTTATATTTAGACATGATCGGCAAAAAACCTGCAAATAGTGCTTTTCATATACAATTAATGTCTAAACAATGATGGCCTTATTCGTAAGAAGATATGATCAACATTCAACCGTCAACAGGAGTGATTTGAATGAAAGATGATAATAAAAAGATGGAAGCATTCCGTGAGGAGGTCTTTGCCTGGATGAAGGAGAACAAACCATCGGATCCAGGGTTTTTATTACCGCAGACCTTTATGGAAGTCGGGACAGAAGAGCAACTCGATTTTCTGCGTAAATGGCAACGAAAAGTCTACGATGCCGGTTACCTGGGGTTGGCATGGCCCAAGGAGTTTGGTGGCCATGGATTATCGCCCATATACCAGCAAATTGCAGACCAGGAGATGGCCCTCCACCGCGTACCGATTCTGTTCAACGTCATAGGCCTGGGCTGGGCCGGGCCTTTGATCTTAAAAAATGGGACCGAAGACGAGAAGAAAAAATACCTTAAGGGCATTCTCAACGGCGATGATATCTGGTGCCAGGGTTTTTCCGAGCCGGATCATGGCTCTGATCTGGGGAATGCTCAAACCACCGCCGTACGGGATGGGGATACCTATGTGATAAACGGCACCAAAATCTGGACCACCTTTGGCAACTATTCCAGGTATATGATTCTGCTGGCACGGACAAACCCGGAGGCAAAACGCAAATATGACGGGTTGTCATTTTTTCTGGCCCCCATGGATGTTCCGGGGGTTACAGCAAACCCGATCCAGAAGATTACGGGCGAATATGGGTTTACAGAAACTTTCTTTGATAATGCCCGCATACCCACCAGCTGCCTGATGGGCGAAGAGGGGCAAGGCTGGACGATTGCCATGCAGACACTGATGTTTGAACGCAGCGCGGAAGGCGGACAGGCGAGCAGCTATTTCATGGAACGGGTGACCATGGATGACCTGATAAAAAGCGCGAGAACGATGACGCGTGATGGGCGCCCCCTGCTGGAGGATCCGATTGTTCGCGACAATCTGGTTCAATTCCTGATTGAGGAAAAGGCCCTGGCGCTCGGTGTGGGTCGTGCCGATATTCCGGCCCTTTGTTCGGACTATCCACTATCCCTTCCGCTGTCCGGCAAACTGCGGGCTACCGAATTCTTCCGGCGCATGCGGCAGTATGCGATCTGCCTGCAAGGCGCCAAAGGCGGCCTCTATGTAGGCGATGATGATGCCATCGAGGGGGGATTCTGGCAGCGTGCCTACTTCAACAGCTTTTCCGCTACCATTGGCGGCGGGACCAGTCAGATTCAGGCCAACATCATTGGCGAACACGTGCTGGGTCTACCAAAGGGTTAAGGAGAAATCAATGTTAAGAGAAATGAATATAGAATTGAGTTTTGATAAAGAACAGGCCATGATCATTAAATCGGCACGGGAATTCTGCGGAAAAAAATCGCCGATTGCCTCCGTCCGTGAGATGGTGGAAACCGATGATGGCTTTGAAACGGATTCGTGGGACGAGATGGCCGATCTTGGCTGGATGGGGGCTGCTATCCCCGAAGAATTCGGCGGTTTCGAACTCGGTATGGGGTCTGTCGTGCCCATCGCCGAGAGCATGGGCCGGTTTATGCTTTCCACCCCGTTCTTCTCAACCACACTGGCCGGTCAGGCCATTCTGCGCGCCGGTACTTTGGACCAGAAAAAAACCTGGCTGCCTAAAATCGCCGACGGCACCATCGGTACGCTTGCACTGCTGGATAACGCGGACTGGGGCAGCGATGCCATCGGCTGTACCGCAACTGAAAAAGGCGGAAAACTGATCCTGAACGGTGTCAAGTGGTATGTGGCGGACGCCGGTGTGTCAGAGTTTTTTATCCTGTCCGTAAACTACAAGAGCGCCCCCGCGCTGGTGATCGTCAATCGCGGACAACTGAGTGGGGACGCGTTTAAAAGGCACATCCTGATTGATGAAACCAAACGGGCTTTTAAAATGGACTTCTCCGGTGTTGCCGTCGAGAAGTCGGAACTGCTTGATCCCGAGGCATCTCCTGCTGCCCTGCGTGATCTGAAGCTGATCGGGGCTTTGCTCACTGCTGCGGAAGCGACCGGAAGTGCCGCTGCAGCGCTGGATATCATTATCGATTACCTGAAAAACCGAATGCAATTCGGTAAACTCATCGGTTCTTACCAGGGGCTCAAACACCCTACGGTTGAGGTCCTCAATCAAATGGAAGCAGCGCGCTCCCACATTTACCATGCCGCAACCATTGTTGGCGATCAGCCCCTCGATGTAGATATGGAAATCGCATGCCGCATGGCCAAGGCACAGGCCACAGAGGCGCTTCTGTTTGCCGGGGACCGCGCCGTGCAGTTTCATGGTGGCATGGGGTTCACGTACGAATGTGATGCGCAGCTGTATATCCGCCGGGCCCAGTGGGCCCAGCAGCAATTCGGTGATGCGTATCACCACCGCAAACGTCTGGCACCTTTATTACTGGATTAAGCCCATTAATCCACTCAAGTCCCTCCAGGGAGACTTCCTTCAGGCGACCCCCCGGAAAGGCGCTGGACTATTGATCACGATGTCAGTCCGATAGGGGAACCCGATTAGAATGTCATAATTGGCGTGATGAGAAGGAATATCTGGCGTGATCTATCAAATCGGAGATAGAATGGTGACTGCCGATGGCGGTATGGAGGTGGGAATTGGTTCCAAAAAATGGGATACTGATGTTTTACAAGCCAAGTTGTCATTGGGGGCAAGCCGTAAGATGAGCTGCCTTCAATTCTTCTTATGGCCCGCCCCCAATTCAATAGTATGACACACGGGACTATTTTTTTACATAGATCCCTTTGCTCTTGCTTTTAATCTTACCCTGTTTTTTTGCCTTATAGATAATGTTTGCTATCTTCTTGTCATTGAATTTTGTTTTGGCCTTGATCTGGCCGGTGCTTACACCTGCTGTGCTTCTTTTGATAATACCCAAAATGGTGTCAAACGCTGTCGGCGCGGCTGCCTTTTTGACAGGGGCTTTCTTCTTTGCGGCGACCTTCTTTTTTGCAGGGGCTTTCTTCTTTGCGACAACTTTCTTCTTTGCAACAACTTTCTTCTTTGCAACAACTTTCTTTTTCACAGGCGCTTTCTTTTTGGGGGCCGCCTTCTTTTTTGCGGCAGCTGGTTTTAAGAGTTTTGCAACGTCCTTAATCAACTTGTCCAGCTTGGCATTAAGGACTTTTGCTTGTCTGGATGC
>JAUXCK010000139.1 GCA_030618925.1 Desulfobacteraceae bacterium | reverse complement strand
GAATGTCGAATATCGAATACTGAACGCCGAATGTCGAAGGAAGGCGTCGCTGCGCTCCATCAATATATATACCTAATTCAAAAAAATCGTAGGGGCGGGTTCCAAACCCGCCCATCATCATGTCAGGTACCCCATAGATAACAATCTCGCGTTGATCAGGGCAGGTTTAGAACCTGCCCCTACGGATAATAGACCCTATCGTTGCCCTGATTCATGTGTTTCCGGAGATACAGGAACCACAGGGGGGGGGCTTCTACATGGGGGTAACCGGTTGCAGCAAGGGGCCATCTCTGATAGACAGAAGGAGAGGTGGATAACAATAGAAACCACGAACCGGGGTGAAGACGATATTATCATACAGCCCGGTGATGACAAATTGTTAATACAAGGGGGATGACATGGCCGGGAAACGAAAATCGATTTTTATAACAGGGGCAGCCGGCGGAATTGGACAAGCGACAGCACGGCTCTTTGCTGAAAAAGGCTGGTTCATCGGCGCTGTGGATGTGAATGAGGAAAAACTCGCAGACCTGCGGCAGGAGATCGGTGAGGCCGACAGTTTTACCCATGTGCTGGATGTCACCGATCGGGACGCTTTTAAAAAAGTCATCCATAAATTTGGGGAAATAACATCAGGGGGGATGGATATTCTCCACAACAATGCCGGTATTGGTTATGCTGGATTTTTTGAGGATATTCCATTTGAAAAACATCTAGAGGTGATCAATGTCAACCTCATCGGTGTTATGAATGGTGTATATACAGCACTGCCGCTTCTGATTGCAACGGACAATTCACTGTGCTTTACGACTTCCTCTTCTGCTGCCACTTATGGTCCCCCCGGACTTTCGACTTATGGGGCAACCAAGCATGCGGTGAAGGGATTGACAGAGGCATGGTCAATCGAATTCAAACATCACGATGTAAGAGCGGCGGATGTCCTGCCGGGATTAATAGATACCCCCATTTTAAACAACTCACCCGTCTACTTCCAGGGACAGGAAGTACCGCGTGAAGGCCGGGTTCAGGATACGGCACCCAGGAAAGGGCTCATGCGGCTGATTCAACCCATCGAGGTGGCTGAAACCGTCTGGCAGGCATATCATTCCGATCAGCTTCATTGGTATGTTCCGCCTGAATTGCGTCAAATAGATGTCATGAAAGGAGAATCACCGGAAAAGGTGAGAGAAGCCTATGAAAACCAGACCATTTTTTCATAAATTATGCTCAAGGAAGAAATGATGAAAGCGGTTGTTAAAACACGGAGAAACCAATGACAAAACCTGTTGTGATTCTGGAAAAAAGCCAGGGCATTGCCGTTGTGACCCTGAATCGACCCCATGCAATGAACGCCCTGAATCAGGAGATGGGCGAAGCGATACGGGACGCATTTGGAGACTTGAATAGTGATAATGATATAAAAGTTGCCATCCTTACCGGGGCCGGCCGGGCTTTCTGCGGCGGGCTGGATTTAAAAGAACTGGCGACCATGGAATCCCTGGCATCATCAGAAATGGGAACAGCCCTGGGAGAGGGGTTTGCCCGGATAATCCAATTTGACCGACCCATCATCGGCGCCATAAATGGCCCGGCTGTTACCGGGGGCTTCGAGCTGGCATTGTTTTGTGATATCCTGGTGGCATCCTCAAAAGCCTTTTTTGCCGACACCCACGCCAGGGTGGGGTTTATCCCCGGCGGCGGACTTAGCCAGAAATTACCCAGAATCATCGGTCCTTCCCGCGCCAAGGAGCTGGCGTTCACGGGAAATTATCTGCAGGCCGAACAGGCCGAGGCCTGGGGACTTGTCAACCGCGTGGTGCCGTCCGGGGAACTGATGGACACCTGCCGATCTATGGCCAGGGATATGCTGCCGGCCGACCCTTTTGTCGTCAAGGCGTATAAACGGCTCATTGACCTGGGTTTCAGCACCAGCCTGGAGGAAGGATTGATGGCGGAAAGGGATGCCCATCTGGCCTACGTTAAGCAATCTACTCAGAATTTCGATGACCGGCACCGAAAGAAGGTCCAGACAAGGGGACGAACCCAGATAGATCCGTAAACCCAATCCGGGCATCATCTTAAAATTGGATCGCAGATGGTGGTCATGTGTGATTTTTCAATAGAAATGGGAGGCGTTTATGGCGGTATCGGCAGAGACGATAACAGGAAGAGTTGAAGGCATTGAAACACACGGACTGTTCATTTTTAAAGGGATTCCCTATGCGGCCCCTCCGGTGAACGGGCTTCGCTGGCTGCCGCCGCAACCAAAGCGGGTCTGGCAGGGAATTCGATCCGCAACCGCCTTTGGAAATGCTGCGCCGCAGGCCCCTCCTGAGGCGCAGGCGCTGACGATCAATCTTCAGGCCGACCTGAATGAAGACTGCCTCTATTTAAATGTATTCACACCAGGGGCGGACACGGCACGTCGCTCGGTGTTTGTCTGGATACACGGGGGTGGATTTACCATTGGTGCGGGTTCCCAGACGACCTATGATGGGATAACACTGGCCAAAAGAGGCAATATCGTGGTGGTCACCATAAATTACCGGCTGGGTCCTTTTGGATTTTTGAACTTCAAGGAAATCACCGGGGGCGCCATTCCCGCCACCGGTAATGAGGGGCTGTTGGATCAGGTTGCCGCCCTTGAATGGGTCCGGGATAATATCGAAGGCTTTGGGGGTGACCCGGACAATGTGACGATCGCCGGTGAATCAGCAGGGGGCATGAGTGTCGGCTCGCTGCTGGCCATGCCCAAAGCCAAAGGGCTGTTTAAGAAGGCAATACTCCAGAGCGGCGCTGCCCACACATCAATACCCCCTGAAAAAGCTGAACGGGTGACCGAGTTTTATTTAAGCCTGCTGGATATTGCGCCGGAAGATACGGTTGCGCTTCGATCGGCTTCCACTGAAAAACTTCTTTCAACTGCACTCAATTTGATTCCAGCTGCCGTAAAAAAAAGAGTCCACTTCGGCGGCATGCCCATGCAGCCGGTTGTTGACGGTGATATCCTGCCCGGAATGCCGTTTGAGGCCATCACCAACGGATCGGCCGATGGCGTCTCAATCCTGGTGGGATCGACACTTGATGAATGGAAACTCTTCGCCCTCATGGACCCCGGCCTGAAGAAAATGGACGAAGCGGGCCTGGTCAGAAGATGTCGGCGGCTCATTCCCGGCGGTGATGTAGAAAAAATAGTGACCACGTATCAAAAGGCCCTGAAACAGCGGGGAGAACCGATTCAACCCGGCAATTTGTTTACCGCCATTCAAACCGACCGTGTTTTCCGCCTTCCGGCGCTTCGATTGGCAGATTTGTGCCGATCACGCGGAATCCCGGCTTTTGTTTATCTCTTTGATTGGAAATCGCCGGTTGCCAATGGCATACTGGGTGCCTGTCATGCCCTGGAACTGGGTTTTGTGTTCGGCACTCACGCGGACAGTAAATTCGATCGGTTCTATGGTTCCGGAGAAGCGGCGGACCATCTGGCGGAAAAGGTCCAGGACGGCTGGATAGCGTTTATCCGAAATGCGGATCCCGGCTGTCAAAGCCTGGGGGACTGGCCAGGATACGGGGATAAGAAAGAAACCATGATTCTGGGAAAGTCATGCCGGCTGGCCCATTCTCCTTACGACATGGAACGAGGTGCCTGGGAGGGCGTGCCCGACGCGGATATTGGGTCAATTTAATTTTTTTCCAGATACGCGTTTACTCTCACCATCAGGTTTTTAGCCAGTCCGGCGCTGAATTTCCGAGCTGTTTCGGTTTCAGGGCGGGTGTGCAGCCATCCGCAGGATGTCATGACACGAAGCAGCAGAAAGAAGTCAAAATATTTCAATTGGTCTTCGGGAAGGTCCCGCTGGCTGCGATACCCCTCCACAAACGCGTTTTTGATCGCTTTAAAATTGGGGCGGTAACTGTAGGTAAACAGGCTGGTGACGATATCAAACATGTGCCAGCCAAAGCCGCAGTCATCAAAGTCGATGATGCGCACCATGTCCCCGTCCTTGAGCATATTTTCCGGAAGAAAATCGCAGTGAATCAATCCATATCGATCCGGGCCCTGACCGAACACATTCAGCTGCTCTTTGGCAACCGCCCGGGTTTTATGGATTTTCGCCCGTTGTTCATCGGTAAAATGACCCATTTCCCAGAACCGTCCCCACACAGGGTGATTACCTAAAAGCCCTTCAATATCCCACGCGTGACGCGTAAACCCCCTGGGCGGTGTCCACTGGTTGGCTTGATTGTGCATCCTGGCCATCAGGGTGCCGATGGTACGATGCATTGCCGGCTCATCGCTGTTGTCCTTGAGGTCACTGATGGGAACGCCGTCGATCCAGGCGAAGAGGTCCACCTGACGCGGTTCAGGCACCCCCTCCATGTCCACTATGGTGAAGGATTCCCCTTGCCGGGTCTTGATAATGTCGGGCGTGGGGATTCCGTTTTGGGATAATGCCTCCATCCACTGAAGTTCAGACCGTAGCGCATCATCCGTGTGATATCCAAAGCGATGAACGCGCAGCACATATTTCCCATTTGCAGTCTTTATTTTATAAACACTGTTTTCCCGGTGTTTGATCAACTCCAGTTCAATATCCGGACCCATGTCCCAGGATTCAAGCGCCTTGGTAGCAAGTTTTTTTAATCGATCGGTCTGCTCTTTCGGTGTCAGCTGGTATAAATCGGTCATGGTGTTATTTCCCGGACTAGCATCTCAGCACACATGTCCCCAGTGTTTTTTCGGATCCATATATATAACTATTGATCACATCCCATTGCCGGATCCTTGCAGAATAATATCCCTAACCAGTGTTCATTTTCAAACTTATATCTGTCAATAATTTATCCAGCTTTTCGATTAACAGGTCCGCATTTTCTTTTGAGAACACCAGCGGTGGACGGATTTTAATCACATTGCCGAATCGGCCGGTGGAACCGATGAGTATACCTTCATTTTTCATATTTTCGGCAATGTCACGGGCTTCTTGATGGGCGGGTTCCAGGGTTTGACGATTTTTAATCAGCTCAACGCCGAGAAACAGCCCTCTGCCGTGAATATGTCCGATCAGGGGGTGCTGATCGGCCAGCTCATTCAGCCTTTCCAGCAAATACAGCCCGACATCATAGGCGTTTTGTTGAAGTTTTTCCTCTTCAATGATAGACAGCACTGCTTCGGCCACAGCTGCTGCCACCGGGTTGCCGCCGAAGGTATTAAAATAAAACGCCTTCTGAAAAAAATTGTCGGCGATTTCTTTCGAGGTCACCACACCGGACACAGGATGACCGTCTCCCATGGGTTTTCCCAAAGTGACAATATCAGGCAGCACATGGTAGTGTTGAAATCCCCACATGTGCTCGCCCAGGCGTCCAAAGCCGGGCTGAACCTCATCGGCAATGCACACGCCTCCGGCTGCCCGGATTTTTTCGTATACCCGTTTAAAATAATCTTCCGGGGCGTTCAGCGCTCCCTGGCTGTCAAATATGGCATCACAAATAAATGCAGCCACCCCATGCCCTGCGTCATTCAGCTTCTGAATCGCAGAATCAATCAATCGGGCATAATTTTGAGCCAGGTCTGAATCGCTGAGCCCCTGATCGGATCTATGGTTTCCTCGAAAGGTATTGGGGGGTTCGACCATGGCCACATAATCGGGACACTCGTGGGGCGGGTACAGGCATGAAGACAGCTCATTGATCAAGGTGGAGTTGCCGTGATATGAATGCGCCATGATGATGACGCCAAAATTTCCGGTTATTTTTCTGGCCATGCGCATGGCCAGCTCATTGGCCTCGGTACCGGTGCAGCTATACAGGCATAACTCTAATCCGGACGGCATGGTAGATGCTAAATGCTCAGAATAATTTATAATATGTTCGCTCAGGTATCGGGTGTGGGTGTTGAGGGTGGCGGCCTGTTTGCACAGTGCTTCGACAACTTTTGGGTGACAATGCCCAACCGAGGCCACATTGTTGTAACAATCCAGGTATCGTTTCCCCTGACGGTCGAAAAGCCAGATCCCTTCCCCTTTAACGATCTCAACGGGATTTTCGTAAAATAGATAAGAACCGGCAAAGTGTTCTTCTCTGCGCTGTAACAATGCGCTGGTATCATGACTGTTTTTTTCAATACCCATGTGCGCTCCTTTTTGACCGGTGATGGCTTGATTGAAGAGTTTTGATGAGATAATAGGAGATGATAGGAAATGGCTTTTTGGGTGTCAAGCGCTGTTTTTCAAATCTTTCATAATCTGGATTTTCAGCAAGGCACCTGCCGGCAGTTCTAAAAGGATAAACAAGTGGCAATTATGGGCAAATTGCCCGGCATCTAAAATATGGAGGATTCATGAAGAAATTAGGAAAACGCGGATTGCGATGGCTCAAAGGATTTCACATGCTTGCTGTTTCATGCTGGGTAGGCGGTGCAACGGCGCTGTTTCTATTATATTTTTTGAAAAGGGATGTCAGCGACGGCGGGGTTTTGTTCGGAATTAATCAGAGCATTCATTTTGTGGACATGGGGGTCATTGTGATCCCTGGTGCCATGGGGTGCCTGGTCACCGGTATTATCTACTCCACATTCAGCAACTGGGGCTTTTTTAAGCACAACTGGATGATCGTCAAATGGATCATAACGGTTGTCGCAATTCTTTTTGGCACGTTTTATCTCGGCCCATGGGAGACCAGAATGATGGAGATTTCGGGAAAGTTGGGGATGTCCGCAGTAACCGACCCGGAATACCTGTACAACCAGAAAATGAATTTTATGTTCGGCGCTCTTCAATGCCTGGTGCTGATGACAACTGTTTTTATTTCAATCTTTAAACCCTGGAAAAAGAAGAAAATCGGGCAGCTTTATAAGGAGTAACCCCATTCGCATCGGCCATTTACCGCCTTGACGGGTTTGAAAACCTCAAAATATCAAGAAATATGCGAGTGCATAAAAAAAGCCTTTCGGTAAATCACTGAAAGGCTTTAAATTTCTGGTGGAGCTGAGGGGGATCGAACCCCTGACCCTCAGACTGCCAGCCTGATGCTCTCCCAGCTGAGCTACAGCCCCACGAGCGATTCAAACTACCGCTGGGCCGGGACGCTGTCAAAAACTCTGCATGGGACCGGTAGTGCGTTGATGGGAGGT
>JAUXCK010000226.1 GCA_030618925.1 Desulfobacteraceae bacterium | reverse complement strand
TGGCAGTGGTTGGGCCCGGCTCGGGGCTTGGTGTATCGGGTCTGGTTCCCACACCGTCAGGCCCTGTTGCGATAAGCTCTGAGGGAGGGCACATCAGTTTTGCACCTTTTGATGAATTTGAAACACAGGTTGCCGGACTGTTGCGAAACCGCTTTGAGCGGATCTCCAATGAAAGGGTATTGTCCGGGCCGGGCATTGAAAATTTGTATCAGGCCATTGCCAAACTCCGTGGTCATTCCCGGCATGACTTGTCAGCCCCTGAAATTTGCAGAAAGGCTGTCACAGGGACATGTGATGTCTGCCGTGAGACCCTGGAAAGATTTTGCGGGATTCTGGGCGGTGTGGCCGGCGATATTGCCCTTGCCATGGGTGCAAAGGGAGGTATTTATATAGCGGGCGGAATCGTGCCTCGATTTATTGATTTTTTTGAAAAAAGCACTTTTCGCCGCAGATTTGAAGAAAAGGGGAGGTTCCATCAGTACATGGCGTCCATACCGACCTATGTGATGACTTCCCGCCACCCCGGTTTACTGGGGGCTGCAGTTGTGTTGAATCAGCATGTGCCGGGGTGATCAAACAGGCCGTTAGGATCGCAGAAGATAAATTTCAGGTCATCTGAATCTTATGGGCAACCTGCAGGCTGGCCTCAAGGATTTTATCCTTGAATTTGAGTTTCAGGGCAGCTTGAAGCATCTGGGAATCGATCACTTTGCCCAGCTTTGCCAGGACGCTAATGGCAGCCAGTGCGCGATCCGGGGGTTTTATTTTTTGGGTATCAAAGTGTATCACTATCCTGTTGGCGGCGTTTTCCGGCACGTCAACATCATCGGCCTGAATCAGCAAAGTGGTTTGCTCCAGGTTTCTGAACAGGGCCTGGCGATGCTTAACACCCTCCTGATGGATGGCAATCATGACATCAGGCTTTGTTATGCCGAGAAATCCGATCGGGTTGGCCGACAAAATAATTTCACTTACAGAGGGCCCTCTGAGTACCGTTATATTGTATTCATTTTTCTGGGTCGCCTGAAGTCCCGCGGTCAGCCCCGCATAACAGATAATTTCGCCGGCAGTGATGACACGCTGCCCTGCACCGCCAAGAATAACAATCTCCTGCCTGCCACTTTGGGAAGATTTAAATCGGGTCCTGACTTGAACAGGCGGTGTTGCGGGTTTCTGGCGATCAGCCATCTCCCGGTAGTGCCGACCGTATTCTTTTCGGTTGTTCGACTTTATGACGCCTGATACCGGCGGCAGTTTTTCAAGGGAGTCGTGGATCTGTCCGGGTGTGAGCCCGCTCTTTCTTGTGTAACGTCCAGGGCAGATTCCCCAGATATCAATCAAAGAAAATCCTGAGTGGCGGATACCTGATTCAATTTTGTTCGGGAGGCCGGCTTCATATGCAGAGCATCGGGCAGCATAAGTTGCCCCTGCCGAGCAAGCCACCTGACATATGTCCATGGGATGTTCCAGAAGATTCAAGAACCCGGACGCTACTTTTACATCAGCAGGGGTGGTGGATGAAAACTGACCTCCAGTCATCCCGAAATTGAAATTATTCAGAACCAGCAATGTCAAGTCAAGATTTCTGCGGCAGGCAGCAAGAATATGAGCCCCCCCGATGCCAAGCCCTCCGTCACCCATGGTGACAATCACAATCAGTTCAGGGCGGGCCATTTTCAAACCGGTTGCATATGTCAGTGCCCGCCCGTGCAGACCGTGCATTGCATGGGTATTAAAAAAAACATCAAAAAGTCCGGAACAGCCGATGTCGCTGACAATGACGATCTTGCTGCTTTTAAGCTTCATCCCGGCAAAGGCTTTATCCAGTGCATGGGCAATTTGTTCATGGCCGCATCCCGCACAAAACGCAGGGGGCCTTTTGGTATTCAGGTAACTATTCACCGGTTACCCCGCTCTTGATTTTTTCAGGAGTGAT
Source organism: Desulfobacteraceae bacterium (assembly GCA_030618925.1). Lineage (GTDB taxonomy): Bacteria > Desulfobacterota > Desulfobacteria > Desulfobacterales > SURF-7 > JAUXCK01. The sequence goes on along the minus strand of JAUXCK010000226.1, from coordinate 3,445 downwards.
CAAATTGCCGTCCATCTGACCCACGAAAGTAATTGATTTTTTCGGCAAAATTCGCTGTATTTCTCCAACATACTGCCCCATGTTCATTTCCACGACGACAATTTTTTTAAAGGGTTCGGCCGTTTTTCTGATCAGAACTTCAGGGATCGGCCATAGCGTTTTCAGGATAAGGAGAGAAACCGGATTCCCCTTTTCTTTTTGTTCGTCAAACACCTCCCTGGCTGCACGCGCCGTGATTCCGTATGTAAGAATCAGCGTTTCCGAACCCTCTTCAATGAACGTTTCAAAAAATGTGTATCGCTGAATGGAAGATGTGAGTTTGGTCTGCAATCTGTCACGGGTCTCCTGGATAATTTCCGGGTCAGTCGTAATATAACCGTCCGGTCCATGGGTGGATGAGGTTTGCCGGACAAGCGTACGGTCACCGATGGGAAGGAAATCAGGGACCAGAGAGCCGCTCCTGGCGTGAAAGGGGAGGAACGGTTTACCCCGGGTCGCACGGGGGCGGTTCTTTGCCTCAAACTTCCCGGACAACTCGAGGTCTACACTTTCTCTGGTCATGGCGATATCCTTGTTTGAGGCAATGAACACAGGGCATCTGAATTCCTCTGCAAGGTTAAACGCCTGACGGGTAAGTGAGAAACAGTCTTCTACATTGGAAGGCGCCAGAACAATGACCGGCAAACCGCCACTGCTTCCCCATCGCAAAAACTGAATGTCTCCATCCGCGCCCCGTGTGGCAGATCCGGTGGACGGACCCAACCTTTGGACATCAATGATAACAACAGGAATCTCGCTGCCGATGGCAAAAGAAATCTGCTCGCTGCAGAGACTGATTCCGGGCCCTGAAGTGGCTGTCATCACCTTCATGCCGGCCATGGATGCACCCAAACAGAATCCAATAGATGCAATCTCATCTTCACCCTGAAGGCAGACACCGCCTAAAGGCGGCAGTAGTTTTAGCATGGCGGCATAGATGGTTGTGGCCGGGGTAATCGGATATCCTGCAAAAAAACGGCAGCCGGCGCTGACGGCGCCCCAGGCGATTGCTTCATTTCCATCCATAAAGTATAGCGGCATAAAGCTATTCCTCGCCCTTTGTCAGCTTTTATATTCCCCCCTCAGCCAGCTAAGAATCTCATCAGCATAGGGGGATCGCATGGTCTGGTACTTAATTTCAAGGTCGTGTTTCTCTTTATCCGTCAGTTTGTCCAATCCTCTGTCCTGGAACAGGGATATGTCTTCAATGATGGCGTTCCCCAGTTTCGGGCCGCAAAGGGCTATGGCTGAATCAATGAATGCAGCGTCAGGCTGATATGTTTCCTTTTGAGTGTAGCACTTCATGAGTGACAGGGCAGGAATCTGTGACAACCTTGCCTGGTTCATCGGATTGATCGCGTGACCTGTCGTCCATTCGCGCATTTGATAGGGTCTGTTCCGGAACGATCTGAGGCGCAGAAATGGCGCCACCGATGCAGCATCGTTGACCGGATAATTATCCCAGATAAAAGGCTTTCGTCTCAACAGATCAGCAACTTCCAACAGATGTGATTCAGTATATTCCTGTGAAAAGACCTTTGTTCCGGTCCAAAATATATCTGCCGAGGGGTCTAACATTTTTCCCAGGTCCGTTAGATAGTTTTCCGGCATTTTACCAAAAATTTTTTCAAGAATGGGGTCAAAGGAATAATAGGACGGGCACACAATAAACGATGCGGCAGTGCTGATGCCTCCTGAAAAATCAAATATTTTTGCCTGTATTTCCGATAGGTTCAGATTGTCACCCCTCATATCGTCAAAAAGGATACAAAGGATGTCCGGCTGGAGCTGATTAATGAGACGGATTTTTTGTTTCAGGCTGTTTTTCGTGTTTTGATCAAATTTGGTATCGATCTCAAACGGGCTAAGCCCGATACCGAATCGGATCCCTTTGTTTTTACAGGATCTGGAGAGCGCAGTGAGTTTGAGAAACAGTTCTTCCGGCCATTCAGCCTGCCAGCTTTCTCTTAAAATGAGATCATCTTTAGGCGCGTAAATATAAAAATCAAACCCATTGTTCTGCAAAAATGACAGGCAATCCTCTCGATCCTTCCAGCCCCATGGTTTTCCATAAAACCCTTCGATAATTCCTATGGTTAATCTATGTTCAGTCATTCAACACTCCAAATTAGAACGCCTGTGAAAATACATCCGTTTTTTCCCTTTTCTTTACATCAGGATCATGGTGAAGTCAATTACAACGCTTGTGGTTCCCGCCTGATGTTGCGGGTCTATTCGTGAAGGAATGAATAGAAACCCTCGGGGTTCTCAAATATGGGTGTAAAGTGTCATTCAGGCTCATCTTGGTCTTGCAACCTTTATCATATTTTGTTTTGATGCCGTGAGAAAGTAAATCCCGAAACCGCGGAACTCAATTTTGGACTCATTAAAGAAAAGGGGGAAACAATGGCATATACATGCTTCAGTGTTGATATTCACAATAAGATCGCACATATCGAGCTCAGCAGACCCGACGAATTGAATACCATGAATCGAGCGTTCTGGGCTGAACTGCCTTCAGCGCTAAAGGAAATTAATGATGAGGCTGCTGCGCGTGTTGTGGTGATATCTTCAACCGGAAAACATTTTACAGCAGGGATGGATTTGGGTGTTTTCTCGGATCCCGAAACACTCCAGACTGGGGAGGCCGGAAGGGCCCGGGAACGGCTCCGGGACATGCTTTTCGATCTTCAGCATACTTTTAATATGATAGAGCGGATTCGAATGCCTGTTTTGGCAGCTGTCCAGGGCGGCTGCATAGGCGGCGGGATCGATATGATCAGTGCATGTGATATGCGATATTGTACGGTTGATGCCTTTTTTTGTATCCAGGAAATTAATATCGGGATGACCGCGGATGCAGGGACGCTACAGAGACTCCCCCATTTGATTCCCTCAGGCATTATGCGGGAACTGGCGTACACAGGCCGAAAGCTCCACGCGGATGAGGCAAAGGAAATCGGTCTTGTGAACAAGATATATGAAACCCATGAGGCGCTGATCAGGGGGGTGATGCGGATAGCTGATCAGATCGCATCCCGTTCTCCCCTTGCGGTCTACGGGTCAAAAGAGGCGCTCAATTATACCAGGGACCACAGTGTACAGGACAGCCTTAATTTCATCGCCACATGGCAGAGCGGTATGTTTCATCTTCAGGACATGATGGAATGTTTTGTTGCCCGGAGTGAAGACAGAGACCCTGTTTTCGATGCGTTGCTGCCTGCCAACAAATTTATTAACCCATCCGGCAGATAGCGACCCGGCAGATAATGACCCGGCAAATAACGACAGGGGGATTTTTTCAACCACATAACGCCTTTCAAATAATTCTGTACACCCGGGTCTGGAATGTGCAACTGCATCAACATGGGTCCTGAATCCGGTTGAACCCATCATCAAACCACCT
>JAUXCK010000366.1 GCA_030618925.1 Desulfobacteraceae bacterium | reverse complement strand
TATATTTCTTAATTATCCGAACTTATTGAGAAATTGACTCCTTCTAAGACAATAATTTCTTCCGTAATGTCTTCCGTGGATCATGCATTGAAATCGTAAACATATATTTTTATATGTGAACACCTGTTTCATTATGACAAATGTATCTACTTGTCAACCTAAAATTTCGAGATAAAAAAAAAGAATGTCCAAAAATGGGGTCAAGCCGGTAAGGGAATGGGGTCGTAAGATAAAGAATTCATCAAGTAAAAAACAACCTTAGTGACAACAATGCGCTTTCTTTACAACAGGTTAACTCTCTCACGGGCATAAACTTTTGTTCTTTATTTATTCGTGTCTTTCATGCCATTTGTCTGGTTTTCGGTCAACCCTTTCATCTGGTTAAATGATCATGAAGGCAGGCAGCCCCGGGGTGCTCGCCCCTTGCAAGACGATGGTTAATATCTTCAACCACCCGATATGAATCCCATATCCCATCAACAACATAATGGGCCCCCGCAGCCTTGAATTTTGTTTGAATATCTGAAATCAGATGATCGCGGTGAATTTTACTTAATCTGTTGATCTCTTTTTCGGTTAAGCCCATTTCATTTCCGGTTTGAACCACCCCTGCGGTCCACATGCCGGCATTCAATCCTTCCTGGATATCACTCACGGTATCACCGATTTTCAGCATGGCTTCCAGCGGATAAATTTCAAGGTCAATCGCGTTTTTGTAGCACATGAACGGAAAAGGCCGTCCTGCAGGGACATCTGAGGCGCAAACCACACAATCCGGCACATATCCTTTCTTTTTTGCTTCAGGAACAAGTGCGTCCATCATGGGGCGGGAATATCCGGTTGACGAACCGATTTTCATTCCTGTGCTGCGTATTTTTTGAACAAAATCAAGGACACCGGGAATTGGATCGGAATAATTGGATACAGCCCGAACCATCGCAGGTTCCAAATCTTTATAAAATAAATTCACATCCTCTTTGTTTGGCTTTTGTTTAAATTTATTTTCCCATTGGCCGATTATGCCTGGCAGTTGAAACAATCTCAGGGCATGCTCTTTTTTCGTGAGACCCATAAACTGCCTCACCTCGGACAGGGTCACATCAATGCCGATCTTTTTGAATACATCAATAAAAACTGATGCCGGGCCCATGCAGCCATAGTCAACTGCAGTGCCTGCCCAGTCTAAAATGACGGCTTTTAATTTGCCGCTGTAGCGGGTCCTGCGGATATTCCCCCCAACCGCCTCTTCTCTTGAAGCAGAGGCATTATGCATGTTTAATAATTTATCTGCCCAAATTTCGCACCCATTGGTGAACGCAATTAGCTGTGTGGCAAGGATGGCGTTTACATGTTTTGTCGAGTTTTGGGGTACGAAACTTGAGTTATCTGATTTGCAAAAAGGATTGGTGGATGGGCACTATCTATCCCTCATACAACACGGCCAATATTCTGGCTTTTCCTTTTTTGGCGCCAATCACATGGGGTGTGGTTGACAGATAGTAAGCACTGTCTCCGGGCTCGAGCTCGAATGCATCTTCCCCTATCTTTAGCGCAACGACCCCGTCAACAACGTAAATAAACTCCTCACCCTCATGAACCGATATCTCCTCCTCCGGGTTTTCCTCAAGGGTCACCATCAATGCTTCCATATGGCGGCCCTTTACTTCCGGCGCCAGGCTCTGATAAGAATAAAGCTGTTTCTTTCCTTTGCTGGATGTGGACCGTGACGTGGTCTTGCCTTTATCCTTTCGGGTGACAGAATAGATACGGGTTCCGTCTCCTGAGATCAGCCGGCTGAATGCACTGTCCAGGGCCTTGGACAACTTGATGACCATACCGAGTTGGGGCTGAATCTCCTTGTTTTCAATCTTTGACAGAAGTTCGACCTCAAAACCGGTCATGTGAGACAACTCCTGGAGGGAAAGGCCCTTGGCTTCTCTGATGGCGTTTATGCGTGTCCCTATCTCTTCCACCGGATCTTTTTCGGAATGTGAAATATCACCGGTAAGGCCTTCAAAATAATCCACATTGATATGGGGTTTCTGATCCTTTGTTTCCATTTCAGACTCCTGTTCACGAATCCATGATAAGGGGCTTAGTGATCATTGTATATTTTAAAAGGCGTCTTTATGCGAGCCTGTGTTTCTCAGGCAGCACAGCCTCTTTTGCCCATTCACCCGGCATATTCTGCCGGGGTGCTTCCCCGAGTTTTTCCTTCCTTTTTGCCAGGCCGGGTCTGGCATACTGCATGTGCCCTTCCTTCAGGGTCCTTCCGTTTATAATCGCCTCGGACCGGAGCCTTCTGCCAATGGTCTTTTCCATCTGCCTGCCCAGCCACAGGACCCGATCCACATCATACCCGTGTTCAATACCCATCTCATCAATCTGGACCAGTGTGTCCTCCAACGTCACCAGGCCCACATACCGGGGGTCGTCATAATAATATTCCCCTGTTCCCTTTGTGGGGCAGTCATCCAGGAAATTTGAGGGCTGTCCCCCCAGTCCGCCGAGGGTGGCCTCAAAGTTTGTGATACCGGCCTGGAGGGCAGCCAGTACAGACGCAGAAGCAACCCGTTTGGTCTCATGGAAATGGGCAATATGCAGCCCTGGATCCGGCATTTCATCCAGAATCATAGAAAAGTAGCGGTACACATCCGGTGCAGACGCGCTGCCGTCGTGGTCTGCATGTTCAATATCATTGGCCCCGATTTCAAGGAACCGTTTAGAGAATTCGACGGCATCCTTTAAATCAGTCGCCCCGCCAATGGGGCTGCCCCAGATGGTACTGACCGTGCCGCACATCTTGATGCCTGCGTCATTACATTTTCTGATGCATCGTTCAGCCTCTTTCCAGTAATCGGGAAGCGTTGTACCGGAATTGGCAAAATGATGTTCTTCTTCGGTGGAGACCATCATTAAAAGGCGATCCGGCCCGATACCCTTTTCCCTTAATTCAATGGCCTTATCCACTGCCGATTCTCTAATGGTGATGGCTGTCAGGCAGACATCATCCATGTTTACCCCTTTTCGGTCGCATCGCTTTTTAAACCGGTCCCCTCTGAGATGCTTGAAAACCACCTCCGAATCCCTGAACTGGGGCATAATAAAGGGGTTTCCCAGATTGGTGACCTCTATATAACGGCACCCTGCAAAAATGAGTTCCTCGAGATAAAAAATCTTGGCTGGCGTTGACACAAATTTTTCTTCGTGCTGGAAACCATCACGGATGGTGATGTCCCCTATGGTCACTTTCTTCGGCATCCTGGGAAATATTTTCCAATAATCGTATTC